>JAGYOE010000009.1 GCA_018399755.1 Bacilli bacterium | reverse complement strand
TTAGTTAATCCAATGTCTGAATTTAGTGGGTTTATGAAGTTAGTTTATCGTTTGATTAATTTTAAGAAATTAAAAAAAGTAAAATATAATAATCAAGTAAAAAGATTTTCAAATTTGTATGAGAATAAAACCATTACAGTTTCAAATATTAATCCATTATCTACTACTGTATATTTGCATAGCGGTGGTACTTCTGGGAAACCTAAGACAATTGAATTATCACATAGTTCCATCAATTATTTAGCAGCGCAAGTTGGTTATATTATGGGAGTTGAAGACTTCGATAATAAACATATGTTGGCTGTTTTACCAATGTTTCATGGTTTTGGATTATGTATGGGAATTCATGGCATGTTAGTTAGCGGCGGGGTTAATACTTTAATGCCAAAGTTTAGCGCTAAAGATACAATTAAATTAGTTGCGAAAAATCAGGCCAATTATATTATTGGAGTTCCATCTTTATTTGAAAGTTTATTAAGGAATCCTCAATTTGATTTGCCGAAAATGAAAAATATAGATCAAGCATTTGTTGGTGGAGATTATGTAAGTATGGATTTAAAAAAACGTTTTGATAATCAAATGATTAAAAACAATTCTCCTGCAAGATTATTAGAAGGTTATGGATTAACAGAAGTAGTAACTGTTTGTACAGTTAATACTCTTAAAGAACATAATCAAAGATCAGTAGGTAAACCTTTGCCAGGAATTGAAATTAATATCAAGGATTTACAATCTGATAAAACTTTAGATATAAATAATGATGGCGAAATAATTGTAACTGGACCAACAATTATGAATGGATATTTAAATGATGAAGAAGCTACAAAAACCACGTTTTTTAAATATAAAGATAAAATCTGGGTTAAAACTGGAGACTTAGGTTTTATTGATCAAAATGGTTATTTACATTATAAACAGAGATTAAAAAGAATTATTAAAGTATTGGGGATGCCGGTTTTGCCAGCAGAGATTGAAAGTTTACTAACTGATTATGATGAAGTAAGTGAAGTTAGTGCTATATCAATTCCTGATAAATCAAAAGGAAATGTTGTTAAACTCTTTATTGTTTGGAATAATAAAAACAATAAATTATCAGATAAAAAAATAAAACAAGTTATAAAAGATAACTTGTCTACTTATGCTATACCTAAAGAAATCGTAGAATTAGATGCTCTACCAAAAACAATGATTGGAAAAACTGATGTTTTAGCTTTAGAAAAAATTAAATAAAAAAAGCCGCTATTTTTAGCGGCTTAATTATTTTTAAAGCATTCTGTCATCTAAGTTTCTAAAGAAGAAAACTACTAAGTCTGATAACATTATTTTAATCTTATACGGATTATCAATATTGTTTTTAAAGACAATAAAGATTGCTTCTACAAAGCTTTTTGAAATTACTTCTAGAAAACTTCTTGTAAATTTGCCTGGGTAGTACTTGCTCACTTTAATTAAAATTAACTCTTCTAAACGATTTTTAATCTTTTCGTGATGTGTACCATAGGAATTAAATATCATAATAAAGATTTCTTTTGTATAAGGATTAATTGTATCCATAACAAAATTAATTAAATTTTCTAAATCGCTTTTAGTATCTACCGAAAGTTTGGTTTTATCAGTGTCAATCTCTGCTAATTTATCTATGGCTCTTTCAGCTGGTTGTAAAATAGTATTAAATAATTCTTTTTTATTTTTGTAATAGCGATAGATATTTCCTACAGTTATATTAGCTTTAGTCGCAATATCTCGCATATTTGCATTTTGATAATTCTTTTGAAAAAATTCAGTAATTGCACTTTCAATAATGGCTTCCCTTACACTTTCTTTAAGAACTTGCATTGTAAACCTCCTTTTACCTTTAAGGAAAATTGAATAAACATTTATTCAACTACTTTCATTATACAAAAATATTTCTGTATATGCAATTATTTTGGTTTTTAAGATATTTTTACATTTTTAGTTAAATAAACAAAAAGGATAGATATTATTGACACAATATATTATTAGTTATATAATTTAATATATATTGAGAGGTGAGTTTATGAAGAAGATTTTTGGTCAGTTATATATTCTTTTAGCGCTAATTTTAATTTCGTTGGTAGCTATTCCTTGGACCAACTTTTCTATATGGGGTTTAGAAATTAGCTTATTAGACCAATTAACAGATAATGAATTCATGTTAAAGTTTAGTATTGGGGCATTATTATTAATTTTTAGTTTTATATTTTTGTTAGTCAGCAATCACGAATTCAAAGATAATGAAAAAGTTTCAAAATTGAGTTCTTATGCTACATTATTACCGATTAAAGCTTATGGTTTTGCGTTTTTAATTCATACTACTTATATGATTTATACTGATACAGATTTAAATGCTGGAATTGGGATAAGTAATTTATATTCTGTATTATTGATTGCGGGGTTATTTCTTATTTTAAATATAATTCTGTTTTCACATTTATTCTTTAGAGTATATCGTTTATTAGGAAATTTTGGCAGATTTGCTTTCTTTATTTTAGCTGTTGAATTTGCCGCTGTATTTGCCGGATTATCATATGTGTTTAGAACTTATTTAGCTGAAGATTATTTTGGTATGAGTGTTAAGTACTTAATTTTATTTATACCTATTATGATTGTGTTCTATTTATTTCATGTATTTTATTTTGCGAAAAAGAAAAAATCAGGCAAAGATTTTGATTTTATAGATGAAGAAGAGTCGACTGATGAAATGCTTGTTTCACCTAATCAAGAAATTTCTTCGAAAATCAATAAAATTGACCCTAATGATACAATGTATCAGGAAGTGGATGTTGATCCTGAATTTAGTAAAGTTAAAAACCAAAGAAATAAACCTAATTCAATTGAATATTATATTGAAAAACCAAAAATGTTTAAACCATTAAACCCTAGTTTCAATAAATTAGTTTCTCATGTAAGAGAGATGCCAGATGTTATTACGAAAGTAGATGATGAAAAAATTACTTTCTATGTAAATAGAAGACCTTTCTTGGTTTTAATGAATTTTGGCGATTATTATCGATTAGCTTTTAGGTATGGTTTGGAAGAAGGTATAAGAATGATTATTAAGTATCCAACAATATCTAAAAATAAATCAACCAGAGATGAATTATGGTTTAAGGCGAATAATTATGGGGATTTACCAAAAGAGGTAGTTTACAAAATTGTTAAAAATGCCTACAACGAAGTTGCAAAATAATAAATAAAAGCCAATAAGTTAAATCTTATTGGCTTTTTTCTTATTTAAAAACGCTGTGGTTTTTTGATAAATTGTAGTATTGAAAGCGTTATTATGGTATAATATACTTTAAGAATTTTATAGAAAATAGCAATATTTTGGAGATATTATGATTGATGGTATTATTTTAGCTGGTGGTTATTCATCTCGGCTTGGCAAAAATAAAATGAATATAACTTTTAAAGATAAACCTGTTTTAGTTCATACAATAGAAAATATGAAGAGTGTATGTGACAGAGTGATTGTTGTTACTGGTCATTATCATAAACAAATTAAACCAATAATCGAAGGTATAGAAGGAATAAAAATTGTTTATAACGAAAACTATTCACAAGGAATGTTTTCCTCAGTTATAGCGGGAGTTAATCAAGTTAAAAATGATTTTTTTCTTATTCCTGGGGATTATCCACTGGTATCAAGAGAAGTATACAATAAATTATTACTGGGAAATAAGTCAATTAGAGTACCTAGTTTCGAACACAAATTAGGTCATCCGATTTTCTTTGGTTTTAGTTATAAAAAGCTTTTGTTAAATTCAAAAGTTAATAACTTAAAAGCATTTAGAAATCAGTTTGCATTTGAAATAATCACAGTTAATGATTCAGCTATTCTTTTTGATATAGATACGATAAAAGATGTTAATAGATTAAAAAATAAGGAGTGATATTTTGGAAGTTAATAAATTTGTTGAAGCTAAGTCTATAAGTGAAGCATATGATTTAATTAAAGCCGATCGACTTAACAAAGTAATAGGTGGAGGTGCTTGGTTAAAGATTTCAATGAAAAAAGCAAAAACTCTGATTTCTTTAGATAATCTTGGATTAGATTATATTAAGGAAGAATTGGATTATATTGAAGTTGGTGCTCAAACTAGTCTCAGAAAATTAGAAACTAATAAAAGCATTAAATCTCTATCTTCAGGAATATTAAGTAAAGCTATTAATCATATTATGGGAATTACAATTAGAAATATTGCTACTATTGGTGGTAGTATTATGGGCAAATTTGCTTTTTCTGATTTATATCCAGTTTTATTAGTTATGAATGTGAAGCTTACTTTTTTTAAACTCGGAGAAATTTCTTTTGAAGAATATATTGATATACCAAGAGTTAATGATGATATATTAGTTAATATTAAATTTAAAAAAAATGATTCACTAGGCTATTTTAAGAAAGTTTCAAAAACTGCTTTGGATTTTGCAATGATTAATATGGCGATTACTACTACTAATAATAACTTTAAAATTGCGATTGGCTCAAAGCCTTCAATAGCTCAACTTAGTAAATCAACTATGAAATTTTTAAACTCTCAAGATAAACTTGATGATGAAAAAATTGAAAAAGCATGTGATTTAGCTGTTGAAGAAAGCAATATTAACAGTAATGTTCGTGCTAGTAAAGAATATCGAGAAGTTTTAATAAAAACTTATTTAAAAAGAGGAATTAAGCAGGTGATAAAATGAAAATAAACTTAAAAATTAACGGTATATCAAAGATTTTAGAAGTTGAACCTGGAGAATTCTTATTAGATGTTTTAAGGAGAAACAATTATTTGAGTGTTAGGCGTGGATGTGATAATTCTAGTTGTGGAGTTTGCACAGTATTATTTGATAATAAACCAGTGCCTTCTTGTTCTTTGTTAGCGGTTAAAGCAAATAATCATGAAATAACCACAGTTGAAGGTATTCAAGAAGAGGCTAATAAGTTAGCTAAGTGTTTTGGTGAATACGGAGCTGATCAATGTGGTTTTTGTAATCCTTCAATGGCATTAACTGTATATGCTTTAAAACAAGAAAATAAAAACGCTACAGATGAAGAGATTAAAGAGTATTTAGTTGGCAATTTGTGCAGGTGTACAGGCTATGTTTCTCAACATAAAGCAATTAAAAAATATTTAGGTGAAAAAAATGAAAGTAGTTAATAAAAAAGTAGGTTCTGTAGATGGCGTTGGAATAATGAAGGGTAGAAAAGCCTTTACAGATGATTATGCTGATAAAGACTCATTAATAATAAAAGTAAAAAGATCACCTCATGCTTTTGCGAGAATTAAAAATATAGATGATTCAAAAGCAAAAGCTTTAGATGGTATAGAAATGGTATTAACTTATAAAGATTTTAAAAGAATTTCTTTTACAAGAGCTGGACAAGGTTATCCAGAACCATCACCACATGATAAATTTGTTTTGGATAAATATGTTAGATATATTGGCGATGAAGTTTGTGCTGTGGTTGGAAGCACTGAAGAAATTTGTTTAAAAGCTTTAAGTTTAATTGAAGTAGATTATGAAGTATTAGAACCGGTATTAGATTTTGAGAAAGCTATCGATAATAAAACAATTATTCATGACGAACCTGAAGCAAAGGAAATGTTCGATATTGGTTTTAAACCAAAGAAAAATATTGCGGCTAGTTATCATATGCATATAGGTGATGTTGAAAAAACTTTATCTGAATGTGAATATACGATAAAAGAAACTTTTTATACACAGGCGCAATCACATGTGATGCTTGAACCTCATGCGGTAAATACACATATTGATTATCAAGAACGTTTAGTTATTTATTCTTCAACACAAACTCCATTTCATATCAGAAGAATTATTGCTCAAGCATTAGAAATTCCAATGTCAAAAATAAGAGTTATCAAACCTAGAGTTGGTGGCGGTTTTGGCGGTAAACAAGCTATTCATGGTGAGATGTTAGCTGCTTATGTTACTTATAAAACTGGTAAGCCAGCTAAATTAGTTTACACTAGAAAAGAAGTTTTTGAATCATCTTATTCTCGTCATCCAATGAAATTTGAAATGGCTCTAGGTGCAGATAAATTTGGTAAACTAAAAGTAATTGATTGTAAAGTGTTATCAGATACAGGAGCATATGGCGAACATGCATTGACTGTTTTTATGGTTGCTGGTTCAAAGGTTTTACCGCTATATAATAAAGTAGATTCGGTTAGATTTTCTGGAGACGTAGTTTATACTAATCATACTCCAGCAGGTGCTTTTAGAGGTTATGGTGCAATTCAGGGCAATTTTGCTTTAGAATCAGCTGTAGATATTTTATGTCACAAAATGGATATGGATCCAATTAAATTTAGAAATCTAAATATGATGAAAGAAGGCGAAACTTCACCAATATTTGCGATTATGGGCGAAGGTACTGAAGGTACTCCAATGAATATGGATACTTGTAAACTTCAAGAATGTGTAGAAGATGGAAAAGCGTTAATTGATTGGGATAATAAATATCCATATAAAGATATGGGAGATAAAATAAAAACAGTAGGTATGGCAATTGCGATGCAAGGAAGTGGAATTCCTTTAATCGATATGGGTAGTGCAACAATTAAATTAAATGATGATGGTTTTTATAATCTTATGGTAGGTGCTACTGAAATTGGGCAAGGAAGTGATACAGTCTTATCACAAATAGCCGCAGAAGAGTTAAATACTACGATAGATAAAGTTATTATTTATTCATCGGATACTGATTTAACACCGTTTGATGTTGGAGCTTATGCTTCGAGTACAACTTTTGTATCAGGTAATGCTGTTTACAAAGCAGCAAAAGCCTTAAAAACAGAAATGCTTAATGAAGCTGCAAGAATTTTTAAAGTTGACATTAAACAGGTTGAATTTGATGGTGAAATATTTAAGGTTAAAAATTCTGATAAGAAAATGACTCTAAGAGATTTTTCAAATGAAATTACTTATTCTGAAGAACAAAAACAATTACAGGTAACTTCAAGTTATGTTGGGCCTAAATCACCGCCACCATTTATGGCAGGTTTTATAGAAATTGATATAGATAAAGAAACTGCAGAAATCGATATTATTGATTATGTCAGTGTGGTTGATTGTGGGACGACAATTAATCCAATGCTAGCCAAAGGCCAAGTTGATGGAGCGATTGTCCAAGGTTTAGGAATGGCCATGTTTGAGGATGTAAAACTCGCTAAAAATGGCAAGTTAATTTCTAGTGATATGTTAAACTATAAAATCCCAACAAGATTGGACATTAATAAATTAACAACAAAATTTGTAGATAGTTATGAAAAGAGTGGTCCTTTTGGGGCAAAATCAGTTGGTGAAATCGGTATCGATACACCACCTGCAGCATTAGCGAATGCAATAGAAAATGCATTAGGTGTGAGAATGACTTCATTGCCAATCACACCTGAAAAAATATTACAAAAATTAAAGGAGAATGAAAAATGAAAAAAACAAAAGTAGAAATGATATCATTAGTTATCTTTTTTGGAGCTATATGGGGAATTTTAGAAGCTAGTTTAGGTTATTTATTACACTTTATTCCTGGATTTATTGCTGGAACAATTATGTTCCCAATAGTTATGTTTATTCTTTATAAAGCATATAAATCTTTAGGCTCAAGAAAAGCAATTTTTTATGTAGCAATGGTGGCTATAGCAATAAAATCAATTAATCTTTTAATGCCACTTCCGACACCTTTTAAAGTGGTTAATCCGGTGATTGCTATGGCAATTGAATCATTATTAGTGTTTGTGGTTATTCCAATGTTTGAATCAAAAAAACCTGCGACTGTTGTATCAGGTGTTGTAATTGCTAGTATTGGCTGGAGACTAGCATATGTAGGATACTTAGGAATTAACTTATTAGCTACTGGTTTCTTATCAGAACAAATAGCTAGTTTTAATGCAGGAATTGAATTTGTTTTATATGCAGGTTTATTAACCTCAGCTTTTGCTCTCTTATTGGTTGGCTTTAGTCAAATAAAACAAATCAAAAAATTAGATAATTTAAAAGTTAATCCAATTGTTTCTGTTGCAACTTTAATTTTAGCGCTTGTTTTAACACTAACAATTTAGGATAGCTAAATGGATATTTACAAACTTATTACTGAATTTAAACATAAAAATAAACCAATGATTGCCGTTACAGCGGTTGAAAAAGAAGGCTTTGGTCCTGTTGAAGTTGGAAAAAAAATGATTGTTCTAGAAGATGGTAAATCTTATGGAACAGTAGGTGGCGGGGCAATTGAATTAACAGCTCAAAAAAAATGCCAAAAACTTTTAGAAAATCGCGAAAATCTTTTAGAAACATATATTCTAGATGAAGGAAAAGTTGTTAAAAATACCAAAACTCTTCCGATGGCTTGTGGGGGAAAAGTTACTTTATTTTATGAATATATTGGTCCAAAAGAAACTATCTATATTTTTGGGGCTGGTCATGTAGGACAAGCTTTAGTAAATGTTTTAAAAACGATGAATTATCACGTTACAGTTATAGATGGAAGAAAGCCTGTGATTGATAAATTTACCAACGCTGATATTAAAGTTCATAAACCATTTGTTGATTTTATTGAAGAAGAAGGCATTAGAAAAAATAGTTTTGTAATAGTATGTACACCTAGTCATGAATATGACTATCATGTAATAAATAAACTGCTTGAGTTAAAAATCAAGCCTAAATATTTAGGTATGCTTTGTTCTCCTGATAAAATAAAAGCATATTTAAAATCAACTTATAAAAAATTTGGCAAAGACATAGATTTAAGTTTTTTCTATTCTCCTATAGGACTTGATATAGGTGGAGGTAGCCCTGAAGAAATTGCTATATCAATTTCCTCTGAAATTTTAGCTATTTCTCATGAAAAAAAAGGTCATTTGCATATGAGGAATGTATTAGATGGTAAAGATAGTTACTGGGAAGATTAATTCCTATAAAACTACTAAATTAAAAAAAATATACCAACAAAATCAAATTGGGGATGGTCTTATTGCAAAAAAGACTATGCGTGGAGATTTGGTTTATGGATATACTTTAGTAAGATTAAGTAATGGTAAAGAAACACCATTTATTATTCGTGATATTTACTATAAAAATGATAAGGAGATTATTTATAAATTAGGACCGTATTTATTTTATAAGGAAGCTTTCAACTATATTGATGAATTAGTCGAAAAATGGATTAAAGAAACAACAAATCCAATATTTTTGGATGAAATTTCAATTTTAGAATTACAAGAAAAAGGTTATTATCATACTTTAGAGAAGTTATTGCAGGAAAATATAGATTTATATTTAGTTGTTCGAAGTGATTTAATTAAAAAAGTTGTCGATAAATTCAATATTAAAGAATATCAAATAATTGGAGGATAAATTAATGTTTGATAAACGGATTATCAATGGAAAAGTCTATTTGGATAATGAGTTCAAAGAAGTTAATTTGTATTTAGAAGGAGATACAATCACTAGTATTAGTGATGAAGTTTTTGCGGCTAAGGATAGTTTAGATGCAAAGGGGAATTTGGTTATGCCTGGGTTAATAGATCCTCACGTACATTTTGATTTAGATTTGGGTAATATTCGCTCTAAAGATGATTTTTATTATGGCACTAAACAGGCAGCTTTTGGTGGCATTACAACAGTTATTGACTTTTTAGATCCAGTTGATAATCCTAAGGATTTACAAAAGGCTTATAATACTCGCTTAATAGAGGCAGAAGATTCTGTTGTTGACTATTTTTTTCATGCAACAATAAAAAACCCTCAATGTGATTTAGAAGATTTTGTTAAACAAATGAAAGAATTAAATATTCATTCTTTGAAACTTTTTACAACTTACTCTGATTCTAATCGCCGAACATATGATAAAGATATTATTGAATTATTAAAATTGTCTGAAAAGTATAAATTTTTGTTATTAGCTCATATTGAAAATGATGATTTAATTGATTTAAACCCGGAATTTACATATCGAGATTTATTAAAATCTCGGCCAACTGAAGCAGAAACTAAAGAAGCTTTAAAACTAGCTGGCTATGTTAAAAAATATGGTGGCTATTTGTATATGGTACATTTAAGTTCTGGAGAGACATTAGTTAAACTAAAAGATAAATATAGCGATATTCTAAATAAAAGATTTTTTATTGAAAGTTGTCCACAATATTTTACTTTTACAGAGGATTGTTTGGAATTAGATGAAGGTAATTTATATACTTTAGCACCTCCTTTAAGAACCGTAAAAGAAAAGGAAAAATTGATTAATAATTTTTCAGATATATATACTATAGGTACTGACCATTGTGCTTTTATGAAAGAAGATAAGCAAGCTACATTATTAAAAGATATTCCTCTTGGTATAGGAGGAATAGAATTTTCTTTCGATGTTTTATTTCAGTTATTTGGTAAAAATGCTATACCAAAAATGAGTAAAAACATTAGTGGTTTATATCCTAATTTATCTAAATATGGAAAAATAAAAGTTGGTAATTTAGCTAATATTTTTGTTTATGAACTACATGAAAATATAATTAAAAATCATCACGGATTTAGTGATTATACAATCTATAAATATTTAAAACGTAAAGGAAAAGTTATCCATACTATTAATCGAGGCGAATATATAATAAAATCAGGTGAATTTATTAAACCAAATGGTAAAAAAATATGAGGTGGTTAAATGTATGCTTTAATTAATGCAAAAATTTATGATTATAACAATTATATTGATAATGGATTTATTATGTTTGATGAAGAAATAATTTCTTCTGGTGAGATGAATAAATATAAAAAGCAACCAGATTTCAAAGAGATTGATTGTCAAGGGAAATTGATTATTCCTGGCTTTGTCTCTGGACATACACATTTCTATTCTACATTTGCTAGAGGAGCTAGTTTTGAGTTTAGTCCAGATAATTTTCTAGATATTTTAAAACAGATGTGGTGGAAACTTGATCATTTCTTAGATCAAAATATGATTTATTATTCTGCCTTAATGGGCGGATTAGATCAATTAAAAAAAGGAACAACTTCACTAATTGATCATCATGCTAGTTATCAAATAGATAATAGTTTAAATTTAATTAAATCAGCGATTAATGACAAATTAAATTTAAGATCTGTTTTAGCTTTTGAAACAAGTGATAGGTTTGATGTTGAAAAAGCAATTGAAGAAAATGTTACTTTTTTTAAAAATAATCATACAAAAAGTTCTGCAGGTCTTTTTGGGATGCATGCTTCATTATCATTAAGTGATAAGTCCTTAGAGAAAATATCTAATAACTTACATAATGCAGGAATTCACATTCATGTTGCAGAAAGTTTGATGGATGAAGAAGAATGTTTAAAAAAATATGGAATGCGAGTTGTAGAAAGATTAGATAAATTTAATCTTATTAATGATAAAAGTTTATTAGTTCATTGCACACATATAAATGAAAAAGAAATGGAAATAATTAAAGCAGGAAAAGCAACGATTGCAATTAATCCAACTTCAAACCTTAATAATGCAGTAGGAATATCTAATGTTAAAAAGTTTTTAGATAAAGGGATTAGAGTTATTGTTGGTAATGATGGTTTAATCCAATCTCAAGCTTTAGAATATTTAAATATTTATTATCTAGCGCATTTAAAAACAGAATCACCAACAGGTTTTGGTTTAGCTGATTTATTAAAAATTGTAAAAAACACTTATGAATATTTAAATATGTTATTAAATACTAATTTAGGTTCATTTTCAAAAGGCAGTGAAGCTGATTTATTAGTTTTACCATATGAACCATATACAAAAATTAATGGTGATAATGTTTTTGGACATTTATTTTATGGTGTTTTTCCAGGGTTTTTACCAGAAAAGGTATTTGCAAATGGAAAATGCTTAATTGATAATTATAAATTAACAATGGATTTAACAAATGAAAGAAAATTAGCTTTAGAACAAGCGAATAAGTTATGGAAAATTATTGAGAAAGAGGGTAATAATCTTGAATTTAAAAACTAGTTTTGACGGAATGACTTTTAATAATCCCTTGATGCCAGCCGCTGGACCATTAAATGGGGATTTGGAAAAATTACGGTTTTTAGTTGAACAGGGTTGTGGTGGTATTACCACTAAAACTATTTCAATTAAGAAACCAAAAATCCCTAAACCATGTATTTATGGTGATAAGACCTTTATAATGAATTCTGAGTTATGGAGTGAATTACCTTATCAAACCTGGATTGATGAAATTTTGCCTGAATATGTTAAAGATAAAAATCGTCCATTAATTATTTCTTTGGGTTATTCTAAAGAAGATATGGAATTTTTAGTTCCTAAGGTAGAAAAATTTGCGGATGCTTTTGAAATTTCTACTCATTATGTAGGGACAGATTTATCAGTTATTCAAGATACAGTAAAGGCTATTAGAAAAAATACTGATAAGCCAATTTATATGAAGATTAGTCCTCATATCCCTAATCCAGAAGGCTTTGCTAAGGCAATTAAACAAGCTGGAGCTAATGGAGTTGTCGCGATAAATTCTTTAGGTCCAACTATGAAAATTGATATTGATAGTAGAGAAATAATTTATGGTAATGATAAAGGCTTTGTTTGGACTAGTGGACCAGCAATAAAACCTATTGCTTTGGCTACAGTTTATAAGATAAAACAAGCTGAACCTTCACTAACTGTGATTGGCGTTGGCGGAATTAAAACAGCTGATGATGTTATTGAATTTTTATTAGCTGGAGCTAGTGCAGTTCAGATGTTGTCTAGTGCTTTATTAATGGGGAAAACACTTTACTCTAAAATTATTGAAGCTTTGCCAAAAGCATTAAAAAAATATGGGTTCTCTAGTATACAAGAAGTAATAGACAGTAATTTAGAAAAACACGTAGTATATAAACGTTCATTACCAGTATTAGATGAAGATAAATGTATTGATTGTATGTTGTGTCAAAAGATTTGTCCTTATTTTGCAATAGATTATCCAGGTGTTATTACTTTTAATCCTGATAAATGTTTTGAATGTGGTTTATGTATTGCTAAATGTCCAACAAATGCTATAAGTTTTAAAGAAGAGGGATGATTGATGAAAGATATTTCAAAATCAATTAATAAAGTAGATAATGAAGAAAAAATATCAGGTTCAGCGAAATATACAGCTGATATAAAAATAGAAGGCATGCTTTTTGCTATGACTTTAAGAAGTAGCATAAGAAAAGGAGAAATTAAAAATATTTCTTATCCTGATTTACCTAAAGGTTATTACATTATAGATTATAAAGATGTTCAGGGTAAAAATGTTGTTAAGGTGATTTTTGATGATATGCCGATTTTTACAGAGAAGAAGATTTCTTATCTATATGAACCAATTGCTTTAGTTATTGGGCCTGATAAACAAAAAATTGTAGAAATAATAGATATGATAGAAATTGAATATAAAGAAGAAGAACCTTTATTAGCTTGGACAGATAGTGTACTTGATTATCATTTTGATAAAGGGATAGGTCTAAAAGCTTTTGATGAAGCAGATAAAGTTATTACTTATGATTATCAAACAGGGTATCAGGAACAAGCTTATATTGAAACTCAAGGTTTTATTGGCTATCCTGAAGGCGAAAAGACTACATTAATCGGTTCAATACAATGCCCGTATTATGTCAAAAACGCACTTATTCAAGCTTTAGGTGAAAGGGAAGAAAATGTTAGAGTTATTCAATCAACTGTTGGTGGGGCTTTTGGTGGAAAAGAAGAATTCCCTTCATTAATGGGTTGTCAATTAGCTGTAGCGGTAAAAAAAATAAAGAAACCGATACAGTTAATTTATGAACGTGAAGAGGAT
The DNA here is from genome assembly GCA_018399755.1 of Bacilli bacterium. GTDB lineage: Bacteria > Bacillota_I > Bacilli_A > Izemoplasmatales > Hujiaoplasmataceae > Hujiaoplasma. Next base: position 19,988 of record JAGYOE010000009.1, on the reverse strand, counting down.
ATGTTGGTAACTACTAAAAGACATCCAGCAAAGATTAATTTTGAAGCCGCAATTAAAGACAATAAAATTTATGGCTTAAAGGCTAAAGTTGGAATAGATGCTGGGGCTACCATTGGCTTAAGTGGAGTAGTATTATCACGAGCATTATTAGCTTGCACTGGGGCTTATACAATTGATAATTTAGATATTAGTGGTAATGTTTACCGTACCAATACTGTGCCTAATGGAGCTTTTAGAGGCTTTGGTGCACCACAGATGATGTTTGCTATTGAGATGTTCGTTGAACACATTGCTCAAGATTTAAATATTAACCCATTGGAGTTTAGGAACAGTATTGTAGCCAAACAAAATGATTTAACCTCTACAAGCGGGATTTATCGAGATCCGATATTAATGCCTGAAATGATTGAAAAAGCTATAGAGGTTTCAAACTACCTAGAAAAGAAAAAAACTTATTCAAATCCTAATATATATAAAGGTATTGGCATGAGTTATTTTTTCCATGGTTGTGGTTTTACAGGTTCAGGAGAAAAAGATACTATTAAAGCAAGAGTTAAACTTAGAAAAACAAAAGATAATAAAGCAGAGATATTAATAGCTGCTGTTGATATGGGACAAGGAGTTAAAACAACCTTTAGAAAACTTGTAGCTAATATCTTAGAAATTGGAATTGAAGATGTGATTTTTAATAACCCTGATACTGATTTTGTTCCTGATTCAGGACCTACTGTTGCTTCAAGAACAATGATGATTGTTGGTGGATTAGTTGCTAGAGCAACGCGAGAAATAAAAAAGCGCTGGCATGAAAAAGAATTTATTGTTGAAAAAGAATATGAACAACCAGAATACATCAAATATGATGAAAAAACTTTTAAAGGTGATGCTTATCCTGCTTATTCATGGGGAGTTAATGTTGTTGAAGTAGAAGTTGATAAAACTACTTATCAAGTTAAAATTGTAAAAACTTGGTCGGTTTATGATGGCGGAAAAGCAATTGATGAAAGGATAGTTTTTGGACAAGCAGATGGTGGACTTGCTCAAGGAATTGGTTATGGTTATTTAGAAGTTATGAATCATAAAGATGGAAGAATTCAACAAAAAAATATGACAGATTATATTATTCCTACAGCATTAGATATGTGTGATATGGAAACATATTTATATGATAATCCTTATGCATATGGCCCATATGGAGCTAAAGGAGTTGGTGAATTAACCTTAGTTGGTGGTGCACCTGCAGTTGCTAAAGCAATAGAAAACGCAATTAATAAACGCGTGTATAAAATACCAGTTACCCCAGAATATATTATGGAGTTGATAGATAATGGCAAAAATTAAATTCAAATTAAATGATAAAACAGTGGAATTAGAATCAGATATTAATCGTAGACTTTTAGATGTCTTACGAGATGATTTCTCCTTAACTGGACCTAAAGAAGGTTGCGGTGAGGGTGAATGCGGGGCTTGTGCAGTCTTATTAAATCAAAAAATAGTTAATTCATGTTGTACACCTTTAGCAAATGTTGATGGACAAGAAATTGTAACGATTGAAGGATTTTCAAAAACTAAACGTTATCAAATTATAAAGGATGCTTTTTCTGAAATGGGAGGAGTTCAATGTGGGTTTTGTACACCGGGAATGGTTATAGCCGCAGAAAGTTTATTGAATAAAAATCCTCATCCTACAGATCAAGAAATCAGAATCGCCTTATCAGGTAATCTCTGTAGATGTACTGGTTATAATATGATTGTAAAAGCTATAAAAAAAGCTGCTAAAGATGGTGAAGGATTATGGTAAAAAGTCTGATTGCTAAATCACTTAATCAAGCTTTGGAAGCTTTAGATAATCACAGTTATCAAATTGTTGCTGGGGGAACTGATATGCTAATTCAAAATCGTTCTCATACAGGAATGCCAATAGGGTATAAACAAGATATTATTTATATTAATTTAATTGATGAGTTAAATTATATTAAGGAAGATAAAGAAAACATATATATTGGAGCTAATACTAGGTTAGAAACTATACTAGAAAGTGATATTACTCCAAAAATACTTAAAGATGTTATTTTAGAAATGGCTTCACCGGCCATTAGACATACTGCAACTTTAGCAGGTAATATTGGTAATGCTTCTCCTGCAGGAGATTCTTTAGTAGTGCTTTATTTATTAGATTGTAAGTTAGAAATAAAAAGCATTAATAATACTAGAACAGTCTTTTTAAAAGATTTTATTACTGGCGTAAGAAAAATCGCTTTAAATAATAATGAATTAATTACAAAATTAATTATACCAAAAACTAATTTTACTAATATTTATTTTCGCAAAGTAGGACCAAGGTTAAGTGATGCAATATCAAAACTAAGTTTCGCTGGCGGTTACTTAATTGAAAATAATCAGATTAAGGATTTAAGAATAGCGCTTGGCGCTGTTTATATTACCATTATTAGAAGTAGAGAGATTGAAAAAGAATTTATCGGTATAACAGTTGATGAATTAGTTGAAAATAAAGAAAAACTTATTAAAGCATATGAACCGCTAATTAAACCTATTGATGATCAAAGATCAAATAGAAACTACCGAAAAAAAGTTGCTTTAAACCTAATAAAGGAGTTTATTAGTAAAATAGAGGAGGCATAAACCTTGAATAAAGAAAAATTGCTAGCAGTAGCTAGAGGAGATTTATTAGCTGATTTGGTAATAAAAAACGCAAAAGTAATTAATGTTTTTACCAAAACAATAGAAGAAGAAGACATTGCCATTAGTGATGGTATAATTGTTGGATTAGGAAGTTATCAAGGAAAACTTGAAGTTGACTATCAAGGTTATTATGTTGCTCCAGGTTTTATTGATGGGCATGTTCATATTGAATCTTCAATGTTAACTCCTAATAATTACGCGTTAGCAGTATTGCCTAGAGGCACAACTACTGTAATAGCTGATTGTCATGAAATAGCTAATGTTACCGGCAATAAGGGAATAGATTTTATGCTAGAAGCTGCAAAACAAACCCCGCTTGATATTTTTATGATGATACCTTCATGTGTACCATCAACAAATTTTGAAACTAGTGGAGCTAATTTACTAGTCGAGGACATAAAAAAGTATTTAAAAGCAGATAAGGTTTTAGGTTTAGGAGAAATGATGAATTACTCTGGAACAATTAATGGGGATAAAGATGTACTAGCTAAAATTAATGCTTTTAAAGAAAAAATAATAGATGGTCATGCTCCTGAGGTTAGTAAAAAAGCCTTAAATGCTTATGTTTTAGCTGGCGTTAAAACAGATCATGAATGCACTAAACCAGAAGAACTTATCGAAAAAGTTAAACGAGGAATGTATATTCATCTTCGTGAAGGTTCGCAAACTAAAAATGTTTTAGATTTGCTTCCGGGAATAAACAAAAATTATTATGATAGAATCTTATTTTGTTCTGATGATTTGCATCCAAGTGATATAAAAGATTTTGGTCATATGGATAATAATATTAATATAGCGATAAAATCTGGTATTGATCCAATCTCTGCTATTTCTATGGCTACAATTAATATTTCAAATTGTTATAGATTGAACAATTTTGGAGCAATAGCTCCAGGCTATAAAGCTGATTTAGTGTTATTTAAGGATTTAAATAATATTCAAGTTGATAAAGTTTATAAAGCCGGAAAATTATTAGTTAAAGATAAAAAAGCAATTTTTAAAGCTAAAAAGGTTGATGCAACAAAAGTATTAGATACGGTTAATGTTGACATTGCTAAACTTGATTTAACCTATAAATTAAATTCTAGAAAAGTTAATGTTATCGGATTAATAAAAAATAATATTACTACAAAAAAAATAATTGAAAAGATTAACTTAGATAAAGGCATATTTAATCCGCAAAATAATCCTGATTTATTAAAACTATGTGTAATTGAAAGACATCATGGAATTAACAATATTGGTAAAGGAATAGTTAAAGGCTATGGTTTAGAAAACGGAGCCTTAGCTATGACAATTTCGCATGATTCACATAATTTAGTTTGTTTAGGTGATAATGATAAAGATATGTACTTGGCAATTAAAAAGATTACAGAAATTGGTGGAGGTATAGCGGTTGTTTCTAAAGGCGAAATCTTAGAATTTTTACCATTAGAAGTAGCTGGTTTAATGTCACTTAAGCAAAGCGAATTTGTAGAAGAAAAAATTCATAGTTTAGAAAAAAATATCCGTACTTTAGGTGTAAAAGCTGAAATTGAAGATCCATTCTTGCAATTAGGATTTTTATCATTAGCTGTTATACCTGAAATTAGAGTAACTGATAAAGGCTTGTTTGATTCAAACAAATTTAAATTAATACCATTAGAAGTGAGAGATAATAATGAGTTATAAAAAAAATTATCGTTGTACAAAATGCAATAATAAATATTCAGTAGAAAAAGAACTATTAGTATGCCCTAATTGTTTAGAAAAAGGGATACTTGATATTGAATATGATTATGATAAAATAAAGAAAGTAATGAATAAAGCCTATTTTAAAAATAATCGTGATTTATCTATTTGGCGATATTTACCTCTATTACCTGTAGAAGAAAAATATACAAAAAATACATTAAGAGTAGGTTGGACACCACTATATTCTAGTACTCATTTAAAAGATAAATATAACTGCAAACAATTGTTTTTAAAGGATGAAGGCTTAAACCCAACTCAATCATTAAAAGATAGAGCATCCGTTATCGCTTGTGTTAAAGCATTAGAATTAAATAAAGAGGTTATTTCTTGTTCATCTACTGGGAATGCAGCTTCATCTCTTGCTGGTAATGCTTCGAAGCTAGGTCTTAAAACAGTAATTTTTGTACCAAAAAGAGCACCACTTGGTAAGTTATCACAGTTACTAGCATTTGGCTCTAATTTAATAAAGGTTAACGGAGATTATAAAGCCGCATATAATTTATCTAAATCTGCAATTAATTATTATAAGTGGTATAATCGTAATGCAGCTATTAACCCCAATTTGATTGAGGGAAAGAAAACTGTTGCTTTAGAAATTGCAGAACAACTTAATTTTAAACCTACTGATTGGGTAGTTGTATCAGTTGGTGATGGTTGTACAATTGGAGGAGTTTATAAAGGCTTTTATGATTTATTAAACCTTGATTTAATTGATAAAATACCAAAAATAATTGGTGTTCAAGCAGAAGGTTGTTCACCTTTTTACGATGCATTTCACAATAATAAGGAATTAGAAGAAACAGACGAATCTACTATAGCTGATAGTATAGCTGTAGGCATTCCGAGAAATCCAATAAAAGGTTTAGATGCTGTAAAAAAAAGTCAGGGAACTTATCTAAAAGTTTCAGATAAAAAAATTATGGAAGCTATGCTTTTATTAGGAAAAGAAGAAGGGATATTTGCTGAACCAGCCGCTGCGGCTTCATTAGCTGGGTTTATTCAAGCTAGAGAAAAAGATATTATTAAAGAAAAAGATACTGTTACAGTAATAATTACTGGTAATGGTTTAAAAGATACAGAAAACGCATTAAAAGTATTTGACGAACCGATTCTTTTAGATTCAAATTTAGAAGAATTAATAGATTATATAGAGGAAAGAGGAATGACAGATGAGTAAAATACCATTCGGACCAACTTATGATGAGATGTTACATCCATCAAAGATTGATCCAAAAATCAGAAAAAAAGCTTTAGAAAAGAAAAGCGAGGAATTAGATCCAATTAATTTATTCAATATTAATTGGAAGGATGAAAATAATCAAGTCCGAAAAATAGTTCTTCCCAAAACATTAACAGGTGTAGATGCAAATATTGTGGTTTTATTAGGAAAATATTTTCCATCAGGATCACATAAAGTAGGGCCTGCTTATTCAACTTTAATTGAAGGTTGTGTAGATAGAACTATTCTTCCTGGAAAACATACAATTCTAGGACCTTCTACAGGTAATTTTGGTATTGGGGTTTCATATATTTGTAATTTAATGAAATATGATTCGATTGTTATTATGCCAGATAATATGAGTAAAGAAAGATATCAAAGAATTCAAAAATATGGAGCTAAATTAGATTTAACTCCTGGAACTGAATCTGATGTTATTTTAACTTTAGAGCGGACTTTCAAGTTAAATGAAGACCCAAAAAATCGTTCTTTAGCACAATTTGAGTTATTGCCAAATTATCGTTTTCATCGCCATGTGACAGGTAATTCTTGTATTGAAGCAGTTAAGGGCATTGGTAACGGAAGAATTGCTTGTTTTGCATCAGCTCCCGGTTCTGCAGGAACAATTGGTGCTGGTGATCAAATTAAAAAAATGTATCCAGAAGCTAAAGTTGCAGCACTTGAACCATATGAATGTTCAACTTTAATGAATGGCGGAAGAGGACAACATAGAATTGAAGGTATTGGAGATAAAATGTGTACATTAATTCATAATGTTTTGAATACTGATTTTATTGCCTTAATTAAAGACGAAGAAAGTGTTCAAGGTTTGAAAATAATCCATGATGGAATCGATGTGTTATTAAAAAATGGAGTTAAACGCGAACAAGCTGAAGCAATGAGAGAATTATTTGGAGTTTCTAGTATTTGCAATATTATTGGCGCAATTAAAATGGCTAAATTTTTAAAACTTGGACCTGGAGATAACGTAGTAACAATTGCGACTGATGGATATGATCGCTATGAAACAGTGTTACAAGATTTAGATAAACGATATTTAGAAACTGAAGATTTTGTATTAGATAGATGGTTTAAAGATATTTTTATTAATGCTGATACAAACCATATAGCGGATTATCGACCACAATCACAAAAAGAAAAATTATTTAAGCAAAAAGAAAAAGATTGGCTCAAATTTGGTTATAAAAAAACTTATTTAGATTCAATGAAAACTCAAGACTTCTGGGAAAATGAATATAATAAGGTTTTTCATTATGATAAATTAATTAAAGAAATGCGTGAGGAATAATATGAAATTAGATTATAAAAAAATATTTGAATTAAGTAAAAAGTATGAAAAGGACATGACAAAATTTCTTCGTGATATGATTGCGATTCCAAGTGAAAGTTGCAATGAAGAAAAAGTTATCCAACGAATTAAAGCTGAAATGGAAAAAGTAGGTTTTGACGAAGTAAGAATAGATAAAATGGGTAATATTATTGGTAGAATAGGCAGTGGGAAACACTTAATTGCAATGGATGCACATATTGATACAGTAGGTGTAGGAGAAATTAATAATTGGTCTTTTGATCCTTATAAAGGTTATGAAGATGAAGAAACTATTGGCGGCAGAGGAGCTTCTGATCAAGAAGGCGGTATGGCGTCAATGGTATATGCTGGAAAAATTATCAAAGATTTAAACTTAGAAAAAGAATATACTCTTTTAATTACTGGGACAGTTCAAGAAGAAGATTGTGATGGCTTATGCTGGCAATATCTTATTCAAGAAGAAAAGATTAAACCTGAATTTGTTGTTATTACAGAACCAACTAATTGTAATATCTATCGAGGACATCGAGGTAGAATGGAAATAAAAGTAACAACAACGGGAACATCTTGTCACGGAAGCGCTCCAGAAAGAGGAGATAATGCGATTTATAAAATGGCACCTATTATCCAAGAGTTAGAACAATTAAATTATCGTCTCTTAGATAATAAATTTTTAGGAAAAGGAACTTTAACCGTTAGTGAAATTTTTCATTCATCTCCTTCACGTTGTGCAGTAGCTGATGGGTGTTGGATATCTATTGATAGAAGATTAACTGATGGGGAAACTTATAAAAGTGCTTTAAAAGAGATTGAAGAATTAGCATCAGTTAAAAATACTAATGCTAAAGTTGAAATGTATGATTATTCAAGACCGGCATATACAGGATTAGTTTATCCAACTAAAGCTTATTTTCCTACTTGGGTTTTACCTGAAGATCATATTGTATGTCAATCAACTGTTAAAGCCTATGAGAATATTTTTGCAGAAAAACCTTTAGTTGATAAATGGACTTTTTCTACAAATGCTGTTTCAATTATGGGAAGACATAATATTCCTTGTATAGGTTTTGGTCCAGGAAAAGAAGAAGAAGCTCACGCACCAAACGAAAAAACATTTAAAAGTCATTTAGTTAGGGCTTGTGCAATGTATGCGACAATACCTTCAGAATATATAAAAAATTTAAAGAAATAGAGGAGAGATTATGAAACCATTATTTAAAGGAAAACATTTTATTACACTAGACGATTGGAAGAAAGAAGAAATTGATAAATTATTAGAAGTTTCATTTGATTTAAAACACAAATTTCACAATAATGAAGATACTACTTTTTTAAAAAATAAATCTGCATTCTTAATGTTTTTTGAACAATCTACAAGAACAAGAAATTCTATGGAAGCAGGAATTGCTCAATTAGGAGGACATGGGAATTATTTAGATACCTCAGGTATGCAAATATCTCATGGAGAAAGTGCTAAAGACACCGCAACTATTCTATCTAGTTATGGACACGGAATTGCTTGTAGAAATTGTTTTTGGGGAGTAGGAAATAGGTATTTAAGAGAAATGGCAGCTAATTCTACAGTTCCAGTAATGAATTTACAATGCGATTTATATCACCCAATGCAAGGTTTAGCTGATTTAATGACAATTCAAGAAGTTGCTAAAAAAACAAAAAATCTTAAAGTTTCTATTATTTGGGCTTATGCAACTACACATAAAAAACCAATAAGTGTTCCATTAACCCAAATATTATTATTCCCTCGTTATGGAATGGATGTTACACTTGCTTATCCTGAAGGTTATGAATTACCTGATTGGGCAATTGAAAAAGCAAGAAATTATGCAAAAGAAAATAACGGAAGTTTTACTATTACTCATAAAATGGAAGAAGCTTTTCAAGATGCAGATGTAGTAATTCCTAAAAACTGGGGTTCATGGGTAACAAATCAAAGTGACGCAGTTGTAGATGATTTACTAGAATCTTATAAATCTTGGAAATGCACTGAAGACATGATGGCAAAAGCAAGTAAAAACGTTTATTATATGCACGCTCTACCAGCTGATAGAGGCAATGAAGTAGAAGATAGTGTAATAGATGGCAAACATTCTATAGTTTACTTAGAAGCCGAAAATAGACTTCATACAGCTAAAGCAGTTATGGCAATGACAATGGGAGATAAATAGACTTAAAGATGAGAGTCTTTATTGCTTTATTATTTTCTGAAACTGAAAAGAAAAGAATATTTAAACAATTAAAAAACTTAGCTAATAATTATCAAGGAAATTATACTACCTATAATAATTTACATTTAACCTTGTATTATATTGGCGATATAGATAGTTTAAAATTAGAAAAAGTAATTAATTGTGTAAAAAAGATTAATTTTTCAATGTTTAAATACCAAACTATTGGTCTTGATTGCTTTAAAAACCGTCAAAAAGATTGTTTAGTACACTTAAGAGTTAAAAATAATTTAAATCTTAAGCAACTTCATAATGAAGTAATTATAAAACTGAAAGATATTGGAATAAAAGTTTTTAATCAAAAGTTTACTCCACATATAACTTTAGGAAGAAAAGTTAAAATTAATCAAAATGATTTAAAGCAAATATCTACTAAACCAATTATTTTTAATGCAAATAAAATTAGCATTATGGAATCTAAAAGGATAAATGGTGATTTAGTTTATCGCGAGATCGATTATAGTATGTTGAAATAACAAAAAAACAGACCAAATTTTGGTCTGTTTTGTATTTTGTGTTAATTAATACAATGGTTTGTTTTTATCTTTATATTCTTTAAAAAGTTTTAAACAAGTACTTCTTTCTTTTTCTTCTAAATCAAGAATTGATATATCTTTTCGCTTGTTTTCAATAAACTTATAAATAAAATCATCTCTAAAACCAATTTCATCAGCATCGCTTTCAATGCATCCGTAATATACCTTCTTGATATTAGACCAAATAATAGCGCCTAAACACATTGGGCAAGGATAAGCGGTAGTGTAGAGAGTACAACCACTTAAATCATGTGTGCCGAGTTTTTTTGTTGCTTTTCTAATAGCGTTAATTTCTGCATGCGCTGTAGGGTCATTGTCACCTAATACTGTGTTTGAAGCAACGGATATAATTTCATTTTTATCGTTAATGACTAGCGCACCAAAAGGCCCGCCTAAATCTTTATTCATTGTTTTTCTTGCTTCTATAATTGCTAGTTCCATCAATTCTTTATGTGTTTTCTTAGCCATAATTACTCCTTTTTTGTTAGTTTAATTATAAATTATTTAGTTAAAATTATTAAAAAATTCATAATTTATTTGAGATTTTGATGATTTTTGTATTATTATTATAACATTTATATTAAAAATTAGTTATTTTTATGTAAAAATTATGTAAAAAATAGTTCAGTTATATTAAACTACTTATGAAGATGAAAACATTTCAAAATATAACATTAATTAAAGTTAATAATCCCTATAAAATTTTAGTTAAATCAATTGAATGAAAGGGTTTTCTGTGATATTATTTTTATGAGGTGATAAATATGAAGTTAGAAGAGGTAGAAGCGCTTAAACAGGAATTACTCAAGAAAAAAGAGTCAATATCTAAAGAAGAACTCAGAAAAAAACAAAACAAGTTTGATACTCTCTATATTTATGAATCTACGAGTTTTGACAATGATGATTTTACCTATGAAGATGTTGAATTTCTTTTAGAAGACCATTCTAGAGAATTTCCTGATAAGAAACAAAATAGACGCAAAGCTATTATTAATAATTATCATGCTTTACAAATGGTCCATAGATTAGCAGATAAAAAGATTGCTTTTGACGAAGAAATCGTTAAGGATTTACATCAGACCTTAGTAGACGGAATAATCAATGGCGGTATTTATCGAAGTCGAGATCTCTTTATTTTAGGAGCTAAACATGTACCCCCGTCTTATTTAAAAATTTATAAAAAGATGGATGATTATTTTGAAACACTAAATACTACTGATTTAAAAGGTCTTAAACGCGCTGCTTATGCTCATTTACAATTTTTAAAAATCTATCCCTTTGTAGATGCAAATGGTAGATTAGCAAGATTATTATTAAACTATGAATTAGAGCTTCAAGATTATTTACCGGTATCAGTATCAAAAAAATTACAAAATGAATACTTTGATGCAATAGACGAATATAAAATTAATAAGGATATAGAACCATTTATTAAATTTTTAACGAAAATTGAGATTAAAAGAATAAAAGAGTTTATCGAGGGAGAATAACTTTCTCTCTTTTTATCGAAAAAGGAGATGAATAAATGAAGTATGTGAATTATCCATTTAAAGATACAAAAAGATTAAGCTTTTATTTGGCTACTGAAGAATATTTAGCAAAAAATTACCCAAAAGAAGAATATTTTTATATGTGGCAGGTTAATCCAACAGTTATAATCGGAAGAAATCAATTAATTGATAACGAAATTAATTTAAAATATGCTGAAGAAAAAAATATCGAGTTATACCGCCGTAAATCTGGTGGTGGTTGTGTTTATGCTGATTTTTCTAACATCATGTTTTCTTTTATCACGCCTAATTTTAATAAAGATTTTGTTTTTGAAACTTATTTATCAAGGATAGTAAATATTTTAAAAAAATTAGGTTTAAATGCTTATTTTTCTGGAAGAAATGATATTTTAATTGATGGTTTAAAAGTTTCTGGTAATGCTTTTTATCAAGTTAATTCTCGTTCAGTTGTTCATGGAACTATGCTTTATAATACTAATTTAGAAGAAATGATTAAAGCGATAACTCCTGATAACGAAAAACTTTTATCAAAAGGAATAGATTCGGTTAGAAAACGAGTTACTAATATAAAAGATCATATAGATATTTCAATTGAAGATTTTAAAGCTTTTATAAAGAAAAATATTGCGGATGAGGAAATTTACCTTAATGAAGAAGATATAAAAAACATTAATAAAATCGAAAAAAAATATCTAGCTAAACAGTTTATCTTTGGTAAAAATCCAAATTATACCATTAAGAAGAAAGGTAAGGTTAAGGCCGGATTAATTGAGGTTACCTTAGAGTTAAAAAATAACCTTATTAAAAAAATGAATATTTTGGGAGACTATTTTATAATCAAAGATGAAGATGAGTTAGTTAAATTATTAATTAATAAAGAGTTTACTGAAGAAAAAATTAGAAAGGAATTAGAAAAAATTAATATTGAGAATTATATTTATAATTTAACTAATGATGATTTTGTTGATATATTATTTAAATATTAATTTATGTTATAATACAAAAGAGGTGGAGTATGGAAAATTTAATAGAAACAAGTCTTTATGATGAACATATAAAACTTGGTGCTAAAATGGTAAATTTTGCTGGATTTAACATGCCTGTTTCTTACACTTCTATTAAGCAAGAACATAAGGCAGTAAGAAATAATGTTGGTATGTTTGATGTTTCTCATATGGGGGAAATTATTATTACTGGTAAAGAAGCACAAAACTATGTAGAATTTATTTTTACAAATAAAGTTTATAGTTTAAAACCAGGAGAAATCGCTTATGGAATGATGCTTAATGAAGAAGGTACTGTTGTAGATGACTTATTGGTTTATAAATTTAGTAAAGAGGAATTTTTACTTGTAGTAAATGCAAGCAATATAGGTAAGGATTACAATCATCTTGTTGAGAACAGTGAAGACTATGATGTTTTAATCAAAAATGCTAGTGATGATTATTCGGAAATTGCTATTCAAGGACCAAAAACAGAAGCGAAAATTCTTGAGTTATTAGATATCAATCTAGCTGATTTAAAATTTTTTAATTTTAAACATTATGAATATAGAAGTCATAGATTATTGATTTCTCGAACTGGATATACCGGGGAAGATGGGTTTGAAATTTATGGTTCTAGCGAAGCAATTAAAAATCTTTGGAAGGTATTTTTAGAAGGGGAAGTAACCCCATGTGGGTTAGGTTCAAGAGATACTTTAAGATTTGAAGCTAATTTGCCTCTTTATGGCCATGAAATCTCTAGTGATATTACACCGTTAGAAGCTGGTTTAAAGTATTTTGTTAAGATTAATTCTAATTTTGATTTTTTAGGGAAGCAAGCTTTAGAAGAACAAATTGAAAATTCACTTACAAGAAGAGTTGTTGGTTTAGAATTAACCAAAAAAGCAATTCCAAGAGAAGGATACATTGTGTATAAAAACGATAAGGAAATTGGTTACATTACTACTGGTTATTATTCAATTTCATTAGATAAACCAATTGCTTTAGCGATGATTAATCGTCCATATACCAAAAAAGGCACTGAAGTAAGTGTTAAAATTAGAGGAAGAATGATTCCTGGTTTTATTAGAGATAAGAAATTTTTAAAGGATAAAAAATAAGAAGGGAGAATATAATGAGTAAAATATTAGAAGGACTATATTATTCAGAAGATCATGAGTGGGTAAAGGTTTTAGAAGATGATGTTGTTTTAGTAGGTATCTCTGATTTTGCCCAAGCAGAATTAGGCGACGTTGTATTTGTTGATTTACCTGAAGAAGGAGATGAATTAATAAAAGGTGAAGAATTTGGGGCTGTTGAATCAGTTAAAGCAGCGTCAGATTTAATTGCGCCAATATCTGGAGAAATCATTGAAGTTAATGAAGAATTAGTTAGTGAACCAGAAAAAGTAAACCAAGAGCCATACGAAGCTTGGTTTGTAAAGGTTAAGATGAATAATTCTAAAGAATTAAAAGATTTGATGGATCATAAAGCATATAAAGAAGAAATTTCTGAGTAGGTGGAAAGCGTGTTTAAGTATTTCGCTCATACTAAAGCTGATATCGATAAAATGCTGAAGAGTTTAAACATAAATTCGATTGATGAATTGTTTAGTGAATTACCTAAAGAGGTAATTCTTGACTCGGATTATGATATTCCAAGCTTTAAGTCAGAATCAGAATTAAGACATTATTTTGAAGATTTAGCTAAACAAAATAAAGAATTAACTCTGTTTTCTGGACTAGGAGCATACGACCATTATCAACCTGCAGTTATTGATGCTTTGACTTCACGTCAGGAATTTATGACTTCTTACACTCCATATCAACCTGAAGTTGCCCAAGGAACTTTACAATATATTTTTGAATATCAGTCTATGATTCAAACTTTAACAGGTATGGATGTATCGAATGCATCAATGTATGATGGAACAACAGCTACAGCTGAAGCTTGTTTTATGGCCTCAGCAATTAGAAAAAGAAATAAAATTTTAATATCAAAAACTTTACATCCTAATACAATAGAAGTTATAAAAACTTATTTAAAGTTCAAAGGATTAGAATGGGAATTTATTGATTCAGAAGCAGGAGTTACGAGTTTTGATGATTTAAAAAACAAACTTGATAAAGATATTGCTGGAGTCGTAGTTCAAAATCCTAACTTCTTTGGCTACATAGAAAATTATGATGGTTTTAGTGAAACAATTAAAGATAATAAATCTTTGTTTATTGTAAATTCTGATATATCAACATTAGGAGTATTAAAAACTCCTTATGAAATAGGCGCTGACATTGCTTGTGGTGAATGTCAGAGTTTAGGTATGCCTGTAGGATTTGGCGGGCCTTATTTAGGATATTTAGCTACAAATAAAAAATATGTTAGAAAAATGCCAGGTAGAATTTGTGGATACACACATGATTTAGAAGGTAACAGAGCGTTTGTTTTAACTTTACAAGCTCGTGAACAACACATTAGAAGATCTAAAGCAAATAGTAATATTTGTTCTAATCAATCTTTAATGGCGTTATTTGTTACTATTTACCTTTCGGTTATGGGGAAAAAAGGCTTGAAAAAAGTTAATAATTTATCATATCAAAATGCACATTATCTCTATGATAAATTAATAAAAACTAATAAATTTTCTGACCCATTTAAACAGCCATTTTTAAAAGAGTTTGTTTTAGAAACAACTTTATCACATGATTTAATTAAAGAAGTTTTATTAAAAAATAATATATTTGGTGGGGTTTCTTTAAGCATTTTCGGTGAAGAATATGATAACTTAATTAATTTTTCTGTAACAGAAAAGCGAACAAAAGCTGAAATTGATAAACTCATTAGTGTTTTGGAGGCTTTATCATGATTAGATATAATAAGTTAATATTTGAATTATCAACCGAAGATCGAGTTGGCTATTCATTGCCAAACTCTAAATTTTCCGATTACAATATAAATGATTTAAAAACTGATTACTTAAGAACAGAAGAACCAGATTTACCTGAAGTATCTGAACTAGAAGTTTTAAGACACTTCACCAATATTTCAAATAAGAATTTTGGAGTAGAAAACGGATTTTATCCATTAGGGTCTTGTACGATGAAATATAACCCAAAGATTAATGAAGAAATAGTTAATTTTAATAATTTTAAAAGACTTCATCCTTTACAACCCGTCTCTACTACACAAGGAGCGTTTAAAGTATATTATGATTTGCAAAAAATTCTAGCTGAAATTTCTGGTTTTCATGAGTTTTCATTAAATCCTTATGCAGGTGCTCATGGTGAATTGATTGGATTAATGATTATTAAAAAATATCACGAATCTCGTGGTGATTTTCATAAAAACAAAATAATTATTCCAGATTCTGCACATGGTACTAATCCTGCCTCTGTTGTTGTTTGTGGGATGGAAGTTATTGAAATTGAATCTAATAAACGCGGTAGAGTTGATATTGATTCTTTAAAAGAAGCGATATCGGGACGTGATGATATTGCGGGAATGATGTTGACGAATCCAAATACTTTAGGGATTTTTGAAGAAAATATTTGTGAGATAGCTAAACTTATACATAAAGCCGGAGGCAAGATGTATAACGATGGAGCAAATTTGAATGCTTTATTAGGGAAAGTAAGACCTGGAGATATGGGCTTTGATGTTATGCATATTAATTTACATAAAACTTTTTCTACCCCACATGGTGGTGGCGGACCGGGCTCTGGACCGGTTGGTGTTACAGAAGAATTAGCTAAATTTTTACCAAATCCTCAAGTTAAAAAAATGGATGATTATTACTATGTTGAAAATAATGGCGATGCAATAGGACAAATTTCTGCATTTTATGGTAATTATTTGGTTTCTTTAAGAGCATTAGTTTATTTATTAACCTTAGGAAAAGAAAACATTAAACTTATCGGTAGATATGCTACTTTAAATGCGAATTATGTTAGAAATGCGTTAAAGAGCACTTATGAGTTGCCAATTCAAGGAAACTGTATGCATGAAACAGTATTTAATGGATTAATAAACAAAGAAAATGATATTAAAACTTTAGATATTGCAAAAAGGTTATTAGACTATGGTATGCATGCTCCAACAATCTATTTTCCACTATTATTTCCTCAGGCTATAATGATTGAGCCAACTGAAACCGAATCATTACAAACACTTGATGAATTTATTGAGATAATGCATAAAATTGCTATAGAAGCTAAAGAAAACCCTGATAAGTTAAAAGATGCTCCGACAAAAACACCGATTAGAAGAACTGATGAAGTTTTTGCTGCAAAACAAATGATTTTCTCATATAAAGATTATTTAGAATATATTGAAAAGCGAGATGAATGATGAATATATTAAATCTATTTGGAGTTATTGATCTTTTAATAGTTTTTAGTGTAATATCAATGATTATCCTTGGTTGGAAAAAAGGGTTTTTATTGAAAATAGTTGAGATTGCTTCAGGCTTATTTGGTTTGATAGCTTCTTTACTTTTGGCTAGACCATTTTCTAATGTTTTAGATAATTGGTTTGGTGAAGGAATTGAAAGCAGGATAAAAAATTATTTTCTCGAAACTAATCCGAATTTGATTAATAATTTAACTGAAGAAAACTTAGAAAACGCTTTGCAGGAGATGAGCCTACCTGATTACTTAATTAATTGGATTAGTAATTCAGTTGATTATGACGAAGCTGCTATGTCAATAATTGATGGTATTACTCCGATGTTAAAATCTTTAGTTTTACTTATATTAGCATTTATTATTCTTTTTATTGGTTCTATGATTGTGTTTTTCTTCTTAAAAATACTTTCTAGACTTATAACAAAAATCCCTGTTATTAGACAAATTGATAAATTCCTAGGAGCTTTATTTGGTTTGTTTAAAGCAGCAATGATTATTTTTGTTTTACTTTTACTTTTGAGTTTGGCCTTAGCTATACCAGCTATCAATAATTTTATTGCTGATTTTGTTATGGAAGATATGCAATTAGAATCTGATAGTTTTAGGCTTTCTAAATGGCTCTATAATAATAATATATTTAGATTTATAATTAATATGTTTGTCGCAATTTTTAGATAAATAAAAAAGCACTTTTTGTGCTTTTTTTTAGTATTCAATGATTAGTTTCTTTAACTCACGAACAAGTGAGGTTTGTTTTATTTTTTTTATGCGTTTACCATCGATAAATAATAATGCTTCGTTTTTGCCGCCAGCAACAGCTATATTTGCTTCTTTAGCTTCGCCTGGACCATTAACTATACATCCCATGATTGCTACAGTAATCTCTTTGTTTATAGTTTCTAAAAAGGTTTCGATTTCTTTTACTATTGGAATCATATCGTATTGAATTCTACCACAGGTAGGACAACTAATTAGTTTTGGTTTAGAGTATAAATTTAAATTTGCAAGGATTTCTTTTGCTACAGATATTTCTTTTTCAGGATTATCAGTTAATGAGACTCTAATTGTAGAACCAATACCTTCAGAAAGCAAAATTCCTAAGCCTATAGAAGATGATATAGTACCAGAGAAACTTGTTCCAGCTTCAGTAATACCAAGGTGTAGTGGGTATTTAAACATCTCTGCGGCTAAACGATTTGCTTTTATTGTAGTTAATACATTTGAGGCTTTAAGTGATATTATAATATCTGTAAAATTAAATTTTTCTAGTAATTCAACATGATATTTAGCGGATTCTACCATTGCTTTAGCTGTAGGATGTTTGTATTTTTCCAAAATATGTTTTTCTATTGATCCAGAATTAATCCCAATGCGAATTGGGATTTTATTTGTCTTACAAGCGTCAACAACTTTTTTTATGTTTTCATCTGAGCCGATATTACCAGGGTTAATTCTAATTTTATCTGCTCCAGATTTTATTGCTTCTAAAGCTAATTTGTAATCATAATGAATATCAGCGACTAAAGGAATATGAATTCCTTTTTTAATTTTAGTTATTGCTTTAGCGTCTTCAATATCTAATATAGCAATTCTAACCATTTCGCAACCAACATTTTCAAGTTTATTTATCTGTTTAATAGTATCAATAGTATTTTTAGTTTTGGTGTTTGTCATAGATTGAATAATAACTTTGTTATTACCACCTATAATTACATTTTTAACTTTGATAGGTTTTGTGTCTTTTCTATTATACAATTTATCACCTCTTATAAATATTATAACAAAATAATATTAAATTGTGAAAATAAGAAAATATATTTTTTTCAAATAATAAACACTTTTCCATCATATAGCAGAGTTATAATAAAAATGAATAAAGGTTTATTAAAGGGGTGTTTATATGAAAAATAAAGTGATATTAATAATTTTTATTGTTTTAGTGATTGCTTTTGGTTTCTTAATACCCAGGGTAAATGTTAATTACAATTTACAAGAATATTTACCGGATGATTCATTGTCAGCACAAAGTTTAAAGGAGTATGGGGATCAGTTTGGCGATTCATCTAATTTAATATTAGTTTTTGAAGAAGATTCTTTAACTGATGCAAAATCAGTTAAAGCAATTATTAAGGATTATGAAAATATTAAAGAAGTTGTTTTTGTTGATGATTACTTAAATGAATTTACTTATTCGATAATTAGAGATCAGGCATCAGATCAAGAGAAATCTCAATTGGATAATCTTTTAACTACTTATTTAGGTCAAGGTTTTACCTATGAAGAAGCTTTATATCAGATGAGTTTTTATTTTCCAAGTGAATTTTCTGACGCTGCAAATCAAATACAAATTAATTATCAAAGTTATGTAAATGATGATGAAGTCTTATTTGAGGTTGTTTTTTCTGAAAATGCTTATTCCAAAGATGCAGAAGAAACGTTAAATGATATTAAACTTTTGATGGAAGATAATGATTATAATTACTATCTTAGTGGAGAAGTTGCTAGTGTGGTTTTCACAGAAAATACAATTGCAAGGGAAACTAAAATAATTACAATTATGATAATACCTATTATATTGATTTTATTAATTATCTTAAGTACGTCATATTTTGATATTATCTTATTTGGGATAGTTTCTGGGGCTGCAATTATAATTAATTTAGGTACTAATATCTTATTGCCTGACATATCCTTTATTACACAATCTATGGCTATAGCCTTACAACTAGCCATTTCTTTAGATTATATTATATTTATGCTTAACGCATATCATAATGAAAAAGATTTGGGATTATCTGATGATGATGCTTTGAAAAATGCGAAGGCTAAATCTAGAAAACCTATTATAGCTTCTGCGTTAACAACTGGAGTTTCGTTTTTAGCACTGATATTTATGCGTTTTTCAATTGGTATGGATATTGGGATTGTATTTTTTAAAGCTATTATGATTTCGTTATTAACGACTATAATCTTATTACCAGCATTAATTAAACTATTAGCTCCTATAATAAACAAATCAAAAAAATCTAAAAATATGGTTCCAACAAAGTTTATAAGTACAGTAGCTATTTGGTTTAAGAAATATCGTTACGGTTTTTTAGCATTAATAATATTGTTAATTACGCCAATAATTATCTTTCAAGGTAAAACAAGTTTTACTTATGGTGTAAGTAGCTTCTCAAGTTCTGAAGGAACAAAATATTATGAAGATACCGCTCATATAGAGGAAGGTTTTGGAGTTAATAATAAACTTGTAATTTTAGTTGAGAAAGATTCGCTAAAAGAAGCTAGTCTTTACTCATATTTACAAGGAGTTGAATCTGTTAAAT
>JAGYOE010000008.1 GCA_018399755.1 Bacilli bacterium | reverse complement strand
TAAATAAAAAACCTATAAATCTTTTACGATTTATAGGCTTTTTTTTATTTAGAATGTACTAATTCACCATTAATAAATACTTTTTCAGTTTTGGTTAAGTAATGTAATGGATGTCCATCCCATATTACTATATCTGCATCTTTTCCCTCTTCAATACTACCTACTCTATTTGCAACTTTATTAATTTTAGCAGCATTAATTGTAACAGATTTAAAGGCTTCTAATTCATCTAGTCCTTCTCTAACAAAAATTCCCAATTGAGTTAATGAATTTGATAAATGAATAACTGGATGATCTGTCATAATTGCAAATTTAATTCCAGCTTTATTTAATATTTTTCCTGATTCAAAGGTTTTATTTCTTAATTCATATTTAGATTTTGAACCAAGGGTTGGCCCTATTATAAGTGGAATATTATGCTTCTTAATATAATCAGCAATTAAGTGCGCTTCTGTAGCGTGTTCAATGGTTCCTTCTAAGCCAAATTCTTCAATAATTCTTATAGCAGTAACTATATCATCTTGTTGATGAGCATGAATTTTTACCTGTAAACCATCAAATACTCTTGCGAGTGAAGCCCATTTAATATTATATTCAGGTTTTTTAACATCTTTATTCGCATTTTTATTTTCTTCATATTTATCTAATTTTTCTTTATAGTCTCTTGCTTTTGATAAAGCTTCTCTAATAGCTGCAGCAGTTGCCATTCTTGTAGAAGGACTTTGTTGTTTAGAACTATAAACACGTTTTGGATTTTCTCCTAAAGCCATTTTCATTGATGATTCTTCAACCACAATCATATCATCGATAGTTTTTCCATAGGTTTTAATAACTGTAAATGTTCCGCCAATACAATTAGCACTTCCTGGTCCAGTAGCTACAGTGGTTACTCCATGTTCTCTAGTTTCTTTAAAAGCTACATCTTGAGGTTTTATTGCATCGATAGCTCTTAATTCTGGAGTAATAGGTGAAGTCATTTCATTTCCATCTGCTCCTTCAAAACCTATTGCTTCTTCATACATTCCTATATGACAATGTGGATCAACTATTCCTGGTGTAACATAATTTTCTTTTGCATCAATTACTTTTGCCTTAGGATAATCACTTGCTTTAAGCTTTCCTACTTTCTTTATAATACTTCCATCAACTAAGATATCAACTATTTCATAATTAATATCTACCATGCTAATTAAATTAGCGTTTTTAATTAAATACATTCTACTCGCTCCTTCTTTTTATTAATTCTATAAATATTTTTGTTCCTTGAATTAAGGCATCCTCGTTTAAATTAAATTGTGGATGATGAATATTATATGTTTCTTTATCTACTTGTTTAACACCTAACCAAGCTAATGCTCCTTGTTTTAAATTTATATACCTTGAAAAATCTTCGCTGCCGGCCATAGGTTGAGATAATATTTTCACGTTTTCTTCACCTAATATTTCTTTGGCTGATAAAACAAATTCCTCAGTTGAACTCAATGAATTTATCGTTGGGTCATAACCATAATCGTATTTTATCTTATATTTCCCTTTGTGTCTTTGACTAATAGATTTTGCCAATAATTCTAATTCACTCTTAACCTTTTCTCTAACTTGATTATTAAAAGTTCTAATAGTTCCCTTAAGCTTTGCTTTTTCTGGAATTACATTATGTGTAGTTCCAGCTTCAACTTTAGCAATGGTAATAACTGCTTTATCCATCGGAGATATCTTTCTTGAAACAATTTGTTGTGAGCCTAAAACAAACTCAGCTTGCATTACTATAGGATCTATTCCTTCATCAGGCAAAGCAGCGTGTGCGCCTTTACCAATTAATTCTAAATCTAATGTATCAGCTGCTGCCATAGCTTCACCATAATTAATTGCTAATTGATTTGTCTGATAATTTGGTGACACATGTAGGGCAAAGAAATCTTCACAATCATCAACAACCCCTGACTTAACAATTGCTAATGCACCTCCTGGTGAAGGCCCTTCTTCCGCTTCTTGAAAAATTAATTTTACTGTACCCTTCCAAAATTCTTTATGTTCTATTAAATATTTTGTTGCGCCTAATAACATTGCACTATGAGCATCATGCCCACATGCATGCATTTTTCCAATGTTTTTCGATTTAAATTCTAAATCAGTTTTTTCAGTAATATTTAAAGCATCAAAATCAGCTCTTAATCCTGTGATTAAACCTTCGCCATTTTTTATCACCGCAACAATTGAATAATCGCCCACATTAATAATTTCATCAACTGCTAATTTTTTTAATTCACTAGCAATATATTTGCTAGTGTTTTTACAATTAAAACCAGTTTCTGGATGCATATGTAAAAAACGTCTATGTTTAATTATATATTCTTTTAACTCATCATAATGATTCATTATTAACCTCCTCGCTTTTTTCCAATTTTGTTAAATATTTAGTAGTGATATAACCCCCAGCAAACATAATAACTCCAATAATAACTATTAATATATTGTCTTGTATATAAGTAAAAATATCTTTATAAATGGGAATTTGTTCTTCATAATTTGTAGCTGTATTAGGATTTCTTATTTCTAAAAACACACCAATAATACTAGCTAATACAAATCCTAATATTGCAAAATATGTTTGTTTTGGATATTTTTCTAATAAAAAGCTAATTATTCTAGAAAAAACAAATAACCCAATAACCATCCCAATTATATAAAAAATTAGTACTTGTATATTATATGAAAAATTACTAAAATCAGTTATATTTCCAATTACATTAGATACAATAGCTGTATAATAGCCTAAAACCATCAACATTGCTGACCCACTTATACCCGGGACTATCATCGTAGTAACCGAAATTATACCTAAACCAATTATTAATAAATAACTAACAATATCTAAATCAAAAGTAGCTACCATAGTAGTAGTTTTTGTTTTATCAATAATTATAATAGTTAAGAGAATAAAAAAGGCAATAACCAGTGAAAGCAAAGCTGAAATGTTTATTTTTTTTACTCCCGACTTTAAATATAAATGTTTAATTCCTCCCATTAATAGACCGATAAAGAATAATAATACGATAAAAGAATTCCATTCAATTAAAATCGCAAATAATTTTGCTAGTGCTAAAACAGATACTAAAGCACCAAATAAAAAGGGAATTAAAAAATAAACGCTTTTTTTAAATTCAGTAAATAAATTGCTTATTGAATCTAAAAACTTTTTATAAACTCCTAGATATACAGCTAATGTTCCTCCACTAACTCCAGGAATTATAAAGGCTATGCCAACGATAAACCCTTTAAAAAATAAAATAAGATTAACCATTTTTCCTCCTATATTACATCACCAATTAAATCATACCCAAAAGTTGTTGTTATTTTTACTTCTACAAAATCGCCAATGTTAATTGGCTTTTCTGATTGAAATACAATCATTCCATCAATATCGTCTGGAGCAAAAGCATAACTTCTACCATAATAAAACTTAGTTTCAGAATCATAATTTTCAACTAGTGTCTCATGAATACTATTAATCTGTGCTTTATTTAGTTTTCGTGATATTTTATTTTGCAAACTCATAATTTTATTTTGTCTTACTTTTTTTATTTTCTCTGGAACTTGATCTTTCATATTAAATGCTGGTGTATCTTCTTCTTTAGAATAAGCGAAAACACCTAATCTATCAAATTTAAATTCTTTAGTAAACTCATATAACTCATTAAAATCAGCTTCTGTTTCTCCAGGAAACCCTACTATATAAGTTGTTCTTATTATTGCTTCAGGAATAAAATTTCTGATTTTTTTAATAAGATTTTCTATTAATAATCTATCGCCTCTTCGATTCATACGTTTTAAAATATTATTGGAAATATGTTGAATTGGAATATCAAAATAACTAGCAACTTTAGGGTTGCCCTTGACTTCCATTATTAACTCATCAGTAATTTCATCAGGATATAAATATAAAAATCTTACTAACTCTATTCCCGGAATCTTTGAAACTTCAGCAACTAATTCATGTAATATTGATTTATGATTTTCATTTAAATCCGAACCATACCTAGAGGTGTCTTGACTTATTAAATTAATCTCCTTGGCTCCATTTTTTATTAAAAGCTTACATTCATTAATAATTGTATCAAAAGGTTTAGATCTGAATTTACCTCTAATTAGAGGTATAGCACAGTAAGTGCAATTATTATTACAACCTTCGCCAATTTTTACATAAGGCGAATAAATTGAAGTTGTAAGTAATCGATTTTCATATTTTAAAGGTGAAAACTTTAAATGCTCTTCTGAAAATAAATCGTTTAGGATTAAATGTATTTTTGGATAATCTGCAAGGGTAATAACTTTATCTATAAAAGGCATTTCTCGCATTAGTTTTTCTTTATAACGTAAGGCATAACAACCAGTAACAATTAGTTTTTTGTCATATTGTGCCATTTCTTTAATTGTATTTAAAGTTTCTTCTTTGGCTGGTTCAATAAAACCACAAGTATTAATAAATATAGCATCAGCTATTTCTGGGTCACTGACAATTTCACAACCTGCTTGCTTTAATATACCTAAAATCATTTCCGAATCAACTAAATTTTTTGCACAGCCTAGACTTATAAATCCTATTTTCATTTTTTCACCTCGTTTATATTGGCTTGTTTAAAAACTGAGAGTTATATAAATCTGCATAAACTCCATTTTTCTCTAATAACTGTTGATGATTTCCTTGTTCTACTATTTGACCATGATCCATAACTAAAATAATATTAGCATTTTTAATTGTCGATAACCTATGCGCTATTACAAAAGATGTTTTTCCTTCCATCATTTTTAACATAGCGTTTTGAATATAACTTTCAGTTCTTGTATCTACTGAAGATGTTGCTTCATCAAGAATCAATATTTTCGGATCAAATAGAATTGCTCTTGCAATAGTTAATAGCTGTTTTTGACCTTGAGATATATTATCAGCATCTTCTTTTAAAATAGTGTCGTATCCTTCTGGAAGCGTTTCTATATAGTGATGTACATGTGCTTGTTTACAGGCGTTAATTATTTCTTCATCAGTTGCTTCAGCTTTACCATAAGCAATATTCTCTCTTATAGAACCTGAAAATAACCAAGTATCTTGTAAAACCATACCAAATTTCTTTCTTAAAGACACTCTACTACATTCAGTTGTTTTTATTCCATCAATATAGATACCACCTTTATCAATCTCATAAAAACGCATTAATAAATTAACAAGTGTAGTTTTCCCAGCTCCAGTATGTCCAACAATAGCAATTTGTCTGCCTGGTTTAACTTCTAAATTTAAATCATTAATTAATTCGGTATCTTCTGAATATGAAAAATCTATATTTTCAAATAAAACATGTCCTTTTACTTCTTTAAGACAAATCTCACCATTAGTTGCTTTGTTAAGCTCTTCGGTTTCATCTAAAACTTGGAAAACTCTTTCAGCTCCAGCAATTGTAGATTGAAGTTGATTTGTTATATTGGCGATATTTAATATCGGTTGTGAAAAGTTTCTTTGATAATTAACAAAAACAGTAATATCACCGATTAAAAGTGGATTAGCGACTCCTGCTAATATACCCCCAACTATAACCACAGCAACATAAGCAAAATTACTAATAAATGTCATTAGTGGTCTAATTAAACCACTCAAGAATTGAGCTCCACGCATTTTATCAGCTAATTTATAATTAATAACGCTAAATTCTTGGTAGGATTCTTCTTGTTTATTAAACAATTTAACAATTTTATTTGCGGTAAATATTTCCTCAATATGTCCGTTTAAATTACCTAATTCTTTTTGTTGAGCTTTAAATTTTGCTTGAGATTTTTTGGCAATAATCATAGTTGTAACAATATACAAAGGTAAAGCAAATAATGCAATAATTGTCAATTCCCATGAAATAATGAACATCATCACCAAAATTCCTATAACTTGAAAAACAGATGATATAACATTTATTAAACTTTGTTGAATAGAGTTTGTTACTATATCAACATCATTTGAAAAGACAGATAATACATCTCCTGTACTTTTTTCGTCAAAATATTTTATTGGTAATTTTTCTAGTTTATCCCGTAAATCATTACGCATTTTTTTACCAATGCTTATACTAACTTTATTCCCTAGTAATTGTAATATAATTTCTAAAACAAATCTAACTATATAAAAACTAATTAGAATTATAAAAGCAGTAACTATATTTGCAATTCCTTCATCTTGAGAAATTGAACCATTTATTATTCTTTGTAAATCATTAATTATTATTCTCAAAAAGTTAGGTGCAATAACTGCAGCTCCTGTAACTAATATAGTGAAAATCGAGATAATAATTAATTGAAAACGATAATTGCCTATATATTCTAATAGTCTTTTTGTAGTCCCTTTAAAATCCTTAGGTTTTGCCGCAGGACGATTCATCGCCATTGCGCCAGGTCCTCTACGAGGAGCATCATCGCGTTTGGTTTCTTTGTTTTTGTTTTTTTCTGTCATGATAATTCCTCCTCATCCAATTGAGATAAGGCAATTTCACGGTATACATCACAACTATCGAGTAATTCCTCATGTTTACCAATGCCAACCATTTTACCTTCTTGTAATACTATTATTTGATCTGCATCCATTATAGTACCTATTCTTTGAGCAACAATAAATACTGTTACATCTTTTATTTCTTCTCTTAAAGCTTTTCTTAATTTTGCATCAGTTTTAAAGTCTAAAGCTGAGAAGCTATCATCAAAAACAAATATCTTTGGCTTTCTTACAATAGCTCTAGCAACTGATAAACGTTGTTTTTGTCCTCCAGAAAAATTAGTTGCCCCTTGGTCAACTCTAGATTCATAACCATCATCCATCTCATCAATGAATTCTTCTGCTTGCGCTATCTCAGCTGCTTTTTTAATCTCTTCATCAGTCGCTCCATCTTTTCCATATGCTATATTTGATCTAATAGAACCACTAAACAAAGCTGCTTTTTGTGGCACAAAACCTATTAGAGATCTTAATTTATTTAGCTTAATATCCTTAATGTCAATATTATCTATTTTTAACCGGCCTTCACTAATATCAAAAAACCTTGGCATAAGATTAACTATCGTTGATTTCCCAGAACCAGTAGAACCAATAATTGCAATTGTTTGACCTGGTTTTGCTTTAAAATTAATATTATTTAAAACATATTGCTCAGCATCAGGAAATTTAAAACAAACATCTTTAAATTCAATTTGACCTTTAAAATTATAGTCATTATATTCATCACTTCCAGTATCTATAACTGATGATTCTAAATCAAGAATTTCTTTAATTCTTTTACCTGATACCTCAGCACGAGGATACATAATAAACGTCATGGTTAACATTAAAATACTGAAAAGAATTTGCATCGCATATTGAATAACAGCTGATACATTACCTAAAAACTGGTAATTGGTAAAAGCGTCACTTACAACTAACTGAAATGCAAAAAATACTACTCCTAGAATAACTGCATTAAAAATCAAATTAATAGAGGGGTTTAAAAAAGACATAATTTTACCAGCTTTATAAGTTACGCCAGCTAATTTATCGTTATTATCATTAAACCTTTTTACTTCTCTATCGCCTTGTCCAAAAGCTCTAATAACTCTTACACCATTAATACTTTCTCGAGTTACAAGAGTTAATTTATCTATCCGTTTTTGTAACTTTTTAAATAGCGGTACCACTAACTTAAACATGATTGCAATTACAATCAATAACAAGGGTACACCAGCTAAAATAATTAAAGTTAATTGAATTGATTGTTGCAGTGATAAAATTAAAGCTCCAATAAATAAAATTGGAATTCTTAACACCATTCTTAGACCCATAACAAAAAAGTTTTGAACTTGAATTACATCGTTTGTTGATCTTGTAATTAAAGTGGAAGTACCAAATTGACCTGTTTCATATAAAGATAATGAATTAATTTTTTTATAATAATCACTTCTAATATCTTTACCAACTTTACTTGATATTTCACTTGAATAATACATAAGACCAATAAAAGCAAAAGTTGATACTAAAGTAATTCCAAGCATTATACCACCATATTTGATAATCACATCAAAATCAGAAGTTTGGGTTATTTTACAAGTATCTGGATTAGCTTCTAAATCACATTTATCTACTTCAACCCATTCGTTATCAATAGTTAATTCTTCATATTTAGCATCTAATCCTTCCCCAATAATCTTACTCATATAATTAGGAAGTAATAAAGTTCCCATAGCTGTCATACTAACTAAAACAAAGACAATAAAAACTTTAAATTTGTATGGCAATAAATATTTAAACATCTTTTTCATTAAGCAAATCCTCCTCGAAGTAATCTTTTAGTTTTAAATAAACTTTTTCTCTCATTATATCCAACTGTTTAATTTCTTGTTCTGTTAATGCACTATTAACCAAATCTTCCCATTTTTGAAGAATTTGATTAACTTCTTTTGCAAGTTTCTTGCCTTTTTCAGTTATAGTTAAAATATAACTACGTAAATCCTTAGGATCTTTTTCTTTGATGATTAATCCATCTTTTTCCATTTGATTTATTGCCCTAGTAGTGTGAGATTTATGAAAAATCACCTTAGAAATTAAGGTGTTCATTTTAATTGGACTATTAGAATAAATCATCTTTAAATAAGGAGCTTCTGCTCTTCCTAATGCTAAATCTTTAAATTTTTCTTCTAAAAATCTATAATGATATTTATTTATTAATTTTTCAAATTTATTGTTCAATTTATCATCTCGCTTTTTAATATTCTTATTTAAAATTTCTTATAATTAGTATAAAGCAAATTAGTTGCATTGTCAACTAAATATAGTAGTTTCTTCTTAATTTTTTCTAAAAAAAAAGCTGAATATTAGAATAAAATCTAGTATTCAGCCATATATATTAAATATCTGCATCTTCAATGCTTTTGTCATATTGTAAACGATATAATTGATAGTAATGTCCTTTTTGTTTTAATAACTCTTGGTGATTGCCGCTTTCAATAATCTCACCTTTTTGCATTACAATAATATTATCTGCATGTTGAATAGTTGAAAGTCTATGTGCAACAATAATCATAGTTCCAATATTCATAATTTTTTTCAATGATTCTTGGATTAGCATTTCCGTTTCAGTATCAATATTAGCTGTAGCTTCATCTAAAATCATAATTTGTGGTTTATGAACAATTGTTCTAGCAAATGATAGTAATTGACGTTGTCCTGATGAGAAATTATTACCTCTTTCTCTTACAATTTCATCGTATTTATTTGGTAATTTTTGAATAAAATGATCGGCATTAACATATTTTGAAGCAGATAATACTTCTTTATCAGTAATCTTTTCGTTTCTTAAACGAATATTCGATTCAATAGTTCCAGAAAACAAAAATACATCTTGTAACATCTGACCAATATGTTTTCTTAACGAACTCATCGTTGCATCTCTAATATCTACATTATCAATTAATATTTGCCCTTTTTGAATATCATAATTCCTTGCGATTAGTGATATGATTGTTGTTTTACCTGATCCAGTAGCTCCAACTAATGCTAAAGTCTGATTAGGTTCAACAACAAATGAAACATCTTTTAAAACCCATTCCATTTCATCTAAATAGCGATAACGAATCATATTGTCTTCGACATCAAATTCAACTTCACGATTTTGATGATTAATTGTTTGTTTTAATATTTGTGTAGATATTAACCTGTGTTTAATAGCTTTACTATCTTGCCAAATCAAATATCCTTCTTCAATTTTAAAGCCTATATCTTTAGTTTTATTATTAATTAATTGACTTGCTTTAATTATTTCTCTATCACTTAACTCAAAATACAAGATATTATTTTCAATATATGCTTTAGTTATGTTTGGATTTCTTACAAGTTTAGTTTTTTTACTATCCTCTAGTAATGATTCAATTGAAAGTAAGTTTTTCCATTCAGCTTCATTATATGCAAACCATACATTTTTAAACTCTATTTTTCCTTTAACATCAGCTAGTTCTTTAGGGTTTTCTTTATCTTGAACATCAGGTTCAGTATCTAAAATATCAAATATTCTCTCTCCAGATGTAAAAGCAGATTGTAAGGTATTAAACTGAGCTGCTAAGTTTTGAATTGGTTGAAAGAATCTTCTTACATATTGAGTAAAAGCAAATAAAACACCAACAGTGATATATCCTTCGATTACCAATCCCGAACCTTGCCATAATACAATAATTAAGCCTAATATATATAACATATACATAAACGGTCTATATAAACTAAAGGTAAGTATCTGTTGATAATAAGAACTTTTTAATACTGTGTTTTTATCTTTGAATTCAGCATATTTTTTTTCTTCTCGGTTAAATATCTGGATTAATTTCATACCCGAAAGATGTTCAGAAAGAAAAGCATTAATAATCGATACATTTCTTCTTACTTTACGAAAAGCTTTTCTAGAAAACCTTCTAAAAATATATGATGCAACAAAGATTATTGGAACTAATGCTAGCAACCAAAGTGTTAATCTTGGTGATAAAAATGCCATTACTACAAATACCCCAATAACCATTAATATATCTTTTAAAACATTAATTACAACATCTGTATACAACATATTAAGTTTATCAATATCAGAACTAACTCTAGTTACTAACTTACCAATTGGCACTTTATTAAACTGTGCTATTGATAAAGTTTCAATATGATTAAATACATCACGCCTAATATTATAAATTATTTTTTGACCAGTTACTTGAAGAATAATTCTTTGTTTATAAGTTGTAAAAGCTAATAAACCTAAAGATACTAAATAGGTTATTACTACAATTAAAATTCTTATTTTAGGTATATTTTCCATTGCTAGTGAATCTAAAACATCAGAAATAAATAATGGTCCTAATAAATCTAAACCTACAACTATAATTACTAATACAAAGGAAATAATTACTGGTTTTAAGAAAGGTTTTACATAGGTTAATAACCGTTTGACTATCTCCATATCATTCATTTCACGGTTTGAATAGTCATCTATATCATACTTTATTCTTGGCATTTTTCTTCCTCCTCTAACTCAGATTCAAGTTGTTGGCGAAGAACTAAATCTTTATATAATTCACATGTCTCTAACAATTCTTTATGTGTTCCTTTAGCAAATATTTCTCCATCTTCTAAAAAGACGATTTGATTAGCATCCTTAATTGTTGAAACTCTATGAGCAATTATTATTGTGGTTTGTCCTTTTCTTAGTTTTCTTAAATTGCTAATAACTGATTCTTCTGTTTTAGTATCAACCGCTGAAAATGAATCATCCATAATCAAGATATTTGGTTTTTTCAACAATGCTCTAGCAATAGAAATCCTTTGTTTTTGTCCGCCGGATAAGGTCACTCCTCTTTCTCCAACCATAGTGTCATATTGTCTTGGAAAATCCACAATGTTTTCATGAACATCAGAATAAATAGCCATTTGTTTAACTAATTCTTGGTCCACTTCATCCTCAGAAAACGAGATATTATTTTTTATAACATCAGTAAAAATAAAATTATCCTGTGGTACATAACCAATTGATTCTCTAATTGTTTTTATTGGAAGTTTCATTATGTCATAATCATCTAATAATAATTCATTGGTTCTTAAATTATATAATCTTAATAACAAATCAACCATTGTAGTTTTCCCTGAGCCAGTTCTACCTATAATACCCACTGTTTGACCTTTTTCTATTTCTAAATGGATATTTTTTAAAACTTCTTCGTCTGTCCCTGGGTAAGCAAAGGTTAAATTATTAAATGTAATCTTCCCTTTTATTTCATTAACATCTAATACTTCGCGATCATCATGAATTTCAATCTCTTCATCTAAAAACTCTGATATTCTATCTAAAGAAGCCTTGCCTTGAGCTCGCATATTTATTAATCTTCCTATAGCCATCATCGGCCATATCATCGCTCCAAAATAACCAATGTAAGTTGTTAAATTACCTACAGAAAAAGATCCAGCAGCACTTATAGTATTCATAACTAATAAAGCACCTAATCCTAACATAATAACCCTAACAATATTAATGAATAATTCAACACTGACATGGAGTATTGTTCTAGTTCTGATAAATGCTTCATTTTTTTCTTGATTATTTTTATTCACTTTCGCAAATGCTCTAATCTCTCTAACTTCATTTACAAAAGCTTTAATAACACTTATTCCATAAAAATTCTCTTGAGTAAAATCACTTAAATCCTCAAAAGCTTTTTGTCTTTCTTTAAATTTTCTTCTAGTGATTTTTGAAATATAAGTAGCTAAAACAGCTATCAATACCAAAGGAATCGCGGCCATATATGTAATAAAAGGATCTAATAAATACATTTTGCGAAAAGCAAGTGTCCCTAATATTAAAACATCAAAAATCATTAACATCCCTGGGCCAAAAACCATTCTTACAGCATTCAAATCATTGGTGAATAAAGCCATCAAACCCCCGGTTTTTTTCTTGCCGTAATAACTTTGACTTAATTTTTCTGCATGAGCAAACATTTTATTTCTCAAGTCATAATCAATTCTTCTAGATGTCCCAAAAATAAATATTCGCCAAAAAACCCTGCCTAAAACTATAACTAAAGCAATAAATAACAGTTCAATAATAATTGGTATTACATCTTGTAAAGTGTTTATAATAAAAATACTTTCTTCATTAGGATCTAGTGCATCTATCATATTTCCGATATATTCAGGTATTCTTAATTGATAAATGTCAACTAAAAATAAGGCGCCAATTCCTAGTAAGAAAAATATTCCATATTTTAGATAAAATTTATTAACATGTCTTCCAAACAACATATTTCTCACCGTCCATAGTAATGTATTCTACATTATTCTATTAGAAATTGCAAAAAAAAACTTATACTAAGCATAAGTTTTTTATTTCATTATATATAAAATCCCAATAGTTCCTTTTCCACAATGACTAGAGATAACACAACCTGCACTTGTTTCAAGTAAATTATCAATTTTCACTTCAGATTCAATCTTTTCTCTTATATAATTAGTTTCATCATCAGCCATAGAATGAGTAATCATCATAAATTCTTTATCTATCTTATCTTTTTCATTTACCATATCATTAACCATAATATTAATTGCATTTTTTACCTTGCCTCTACCCTTTTTACCAACACCCATTAAACCATCTTTAACTTTAATTATTGGCTTTATCCTAAAGAAACTTCCAAAAAAAGCACTTATTGCATTTAACCTGCCGCCTTTATACAAATAGTCTAAGGTTTTAATCACAAATTGACTGCGCACTTTAGGAACTAATTCATTCATCTTTTCCACTATTTCTTTAACTGGTTTACCCGCTTTAATCATTTCTCCAGCTTTTAATAACAATAAACCTGAACCAGAAGAAAGGTTTAATGAATCAACTAAATGGATATTACTTGAATTAAGCATTTCTTTAGCTATTTTTGCGCTATTAAAAGAAGCGGAAAATTTAGAGCCAATACCTGTATATATAATTTCATAATCTAAATCAAGATATTTTTTAAATACATCATGAAATATTCCAGGAGCTGGAGCTGCAGTTTTAGGTAATTGGTTGTTCTTTTTAACAATATCATACATTTCAGGAACTGTTAAATTCTTACCATCTAAATAAGACTTTTTGCCAAAATTAACGTATAAAGGAACAATTTCTATATTATATTTTTTTATTAATTCTTGACTTAAATCACATGTGCTATCGCTAATTAGTTTAATTTTTTTCATCGCATTCACCCTATAAAAATTATAACCAATATTAGATTATTTGTAAACATGATTTACCAGTTATATTTTTTTAAAATTATGGTTAACTAATAAATATATAATGTTATAATAATTATAAGAGGTGAATTTATGTATACTATTAAACGAAAAACCATCATTGAAACAATTAAAGATTTATTTATAGATTCAGCATATAATTTAGATGAAAAATTAGTAAGCAGTCTTAAAAAAGCCAAACAAAGTGAAACTAATAATCTCGGAAAAAATATTTTAGATAGAATCATTGATAACCAAGAAATCGCTAGAAATGATGATATACCTCTATGTCAAGATACTGGTGTTTCGGTAGTGTTTTTAGAAATTGGTCGAGAATTAATTTTTGATTATGATTTAGAAGAAGCAATAAATGTTGGGGTTAGAAGGGGATATATTGATGGTTTCTTAAGAAAATCAATCGTGAAACATCCGTTAAATCGAATTAACACCCTAGATAACACTCCAGCTATAGTTCATTTTAATTTTATTCCTGGAAATAAACTAATTATACATGTAGCCCCAAAAGGCGGCGGTAGTGAAAATATGTCAAGATTAAAAATGCTATCTCCTAGTGAAGGCGAAGCTGGTGTAATTGATTTTGTATTAGATACAGTTAAAAAAGCTGGCGGTAAAGCTTGTCCACCATTAATTGTCGGTGTTGGCATAGGTGGAAATTTCGAAAAATCTGCTTTGCTAGCTAAACAAGCTATTTTTAGAAGTATAGATGATAATGCCAAAAATGAAGTAGATCAAAAATTAGAAAAGCTGCTATTAGAAAAAATTAACAAATTAAATGTTGGCCCAATGGGCCTAGGAGGCACAACAACTGCTCTCGCGGTAAAGGTTAATTCTTTTCCTTGTCATATTGCATCTTTACCTGTAGCTGTTAATCTTCAATGTCATAGCGCTAGAAAGAAAGAGGTGACCTTAATTGGCAAAAAAATTAACAACACCAATTAATGAAGAAACAAGAAAAAGTTTAACCGTTGGTGAAGAAATATTAATTAGTGGTTATATTTATACCGCAAGAGACGCAGCTCATAAATTATTAGTTGATGCAATTAAAAATAAAGAAAAATTACCTTTCGATTTAATAGATCAAGTTGTCTACTATGTAGGTCCAACTCCTGCAAAGCCAAATCAAGTTATTGGTGCTTGCGGACCGACCTCAAGTTACCGTATGGATAAATTCAGCCCGGAATTGATGAAAAGAGGATTAAATGTAATGATTGGTAAAGGGCCAAGAAGCGAAGAATTTATTGATGCAGTAAAAGAAAATAAAGCAGTTTATCTTTTAGCAATTGGTGGTCTAGGCGCAAAACTTTCTAAAACGGTTAAAGAAAACACTACTATTGCTTATGAATATTTACAATCCGAAGCGATTCACCGATTAAAAGTTGTTGAATTTCCAGTGATTGTGGCGATTGATTATTTAGGCAATACTATTTTCCAATAAAAAATGATGTTAGATTTCTAACATCATATTTTTTTTAATAAGCTTTAGCGAAATATACTAAATATTTTGCTTTTTTCTTACATACAGGGCATTCTTCCCCAATAGGCGTTTGATCAAAAGGAATGGCCCTTGCGGTAGCTTTAGTATCTTCTTTTATTTTACTTTCGCATTCTTCATCACCGCACCACATCATTTTTACATAGCCAGATTTTTCTTCCATAATTTTTTTAAAGGTCTGATAATCATATGCTTCACGAGTATTTTCTTCCATATTTCTAAGGGCTTGTTGATACATTTCATCATGAATATAATTTAAAGTTTTTGGAATAAATTCTTCAATATCATCAATATCGATTGTAATTTTTTCGCGATTATATCGCTTAACTATTATTGCTTGATTATTTTTTAAATCACGAGGACCAATTTCAATCCTTAAAGGTATTCCCTTCATTTCAGATTCAGAAAACTTCCAACCTGGTGATTTATCAGTATCATTGAGATTAACCCTGATTCCAATTTTTTCTAAATTAGCTTTTAATTCTTTTGCTTTTTCCATTACCCCATCAATATGTTGCATAATAGGTATTATATCAACTTGAATAGGTGCTAAATTAGGTGGTAGTACCAATCCAGAATCATCACCATGCACCATAATTACTGCGCCAATTAGTCGTGTAGAAACTCCCCAAGAAGTTTGATATACTGGTTTTACTTTTCCATCTTTGTCTTGAAATTTAATATTAAAAGCTTCTGAAAATCCTGTGCCTAGGTAATGAGTAGTTCCACTTTGTAAAGCTTTATTATCATGCATTAGCGCTTCTATAGTGTATGTATTAACTGCTCCAGCAAATTTTTCTTTTTCGGTTTTTAATCCCGTAATAAAAGGTATAGCTAAAATATCTTTACCTAAACTTTCATATATTTTTAAGATATCTAAAGCCTCTTTTTTAGCTTCATCTGATTTAGCATGAGCAGTGTGTCCTTCTTGCCATAAAAATTCTGAACCTCTTAAAAACGGTCTAGTTGTTTTTTCCCATCTTACAACAGAACACCATTGATTATATTTTTTTGGTAAATCTCGATGTGATTCTATTACTTTAGAATAATGATTACAAAATAAAACTTCCGAAGTAGGTCTTATAATTAATCTTTCTTGTAATTCTTCATTACCACCAATCGTAATTATAGCTGTTTCCGGTGCGAATCCTTCTACATGTTCTGCTTCTTTCATAAATAAGGATTCTGGTATCACCAAAGGCATATAGACATTATCATGTCCTGTTTCTTTAAATGATTTATCCAAATAGTTTTTCATATTTTCCCATAAAGCATATCCATAAGGACGATAAATAATAAACCCCTTTGCATCAGAGTAATCCATTAATTCAGCTTTTCGACAAACATCTGTATACCACTGTGCAAAATCATCATCTCTCGATGTAATTGCTTTAACAAAATTTTTCTTTCCCATGTTACACCTCATTTTCATGTAATTATATCATAAAATAGTTATTAAATGAAGATTAATAGATTGCTTTTTCCACAAATCTTAAGAAGTCATTTTCATCTCCATATTTAAAAACATTTGCATCTTCTAAAATATCTTCAAATATTCTACCTATATCTTTTTTAATATATTCATCAAGATTTTCAGAAATATTATCCGATTTTAATTTTTCTATCCAGTGTTTGTGTTTTATAAGCAAATCATTATTATCTACTTCTATTTCTCCTTTTATAGCTTGCTTTATTAATTCAATTTCAGTTAATAACCTCCCCGGTAAAATTGCCATTCCCATAACTTCAATTAAACCAATGTTTTCTTTTTTTATATGAAATCTTTCGGGATTTGTGTGAAAAATACCATAAGGATATTGCTTATTTGAATAATTATTTCTAAACACCATATAGAAGTTAAAATCAGAACCATTTAATTTTACAATTGGAGTTACTGTGTTATGTTCTTCATTGGTTTTTGCAAAAATATTTATTTCTTTATTACTGTAAGTTTTCCAATATTGATATACTTGATTAACCATATCTAGTAAACGATTTTCATTATTACCAGAAAATCTAATAGTTGCCATAGGCCAATCTAACACTTCAATTTGTACACGCTTTTTCTTATATTTTTTAATTACTCTAGCATTTTCAATTGGAAAATCAAATCTACCTCCTTGAAAATGATGATGAGATAAAATTGAACCACCTACAATTGGCAATCCTGCATTTGAACCAATTAAGTAATGAGGAAATTTATTAATAAAATCGATTAATTCCAAAAATGTCTTTTCATTTACATACATTTTAGAATGATCTTTTCTTAAGACAATTATATGTTCATTAAAATAAGCATAAGGTGAATATTGAAATCCCCAAGCATCTTTTTCGTTATTTAATGATATTGATACAACTCTATGATTTGATCTGGGTGCTAAAGAAGATGTTTGATAAACACCAACATTTTCCATACATAGAGGGCAAATAGGATATTTTGAATTATCTTGACTTTGTTTTTTTATATCCATTGGGTCTTTTTCTGGCTTTGATAAATTAATCGCTAAGTTTAAGTCTCCATACTTACCTTTATACTTGTAATTTATATTTTTTGCTATCCTGTCAACTTTGATGTAATTTGTCGCTATTGAAAAGTCGTGGAAAAATTCAGTAGCGTATTTAGGGGCTTTTTTATAGTGCTTTCGAAATATTTTATTCAGTTCACTTGGCCGAGGAAGTAAACAATCTACTATCATAGCCTCAAAAGCGTCTCTTTCAGTAACAGAATTTCGCTTGATTATTTTATTTTTTAAAGCGTAATCAATTATATCATTAATTATTACAGAAAAATTTTCTGACTTTACTTCTTCCCATAAAAAATTATTTAAATTCAATATCTTTAATATCCGATTTACTGCATAATATTTATCATCTTCAGTTAATAAATCGTGCTTAAATCCATATTCGATTAATTGATTAATTCTCGTATTTATCATATACTTCTCCCTTTAATTTTTTCAAACAATTTAAAAATTCCTGTTTTAGGATAACTAACAAAATTCATTTTATCTTTTGTTGTAGGGTGGTTAAAACTTAAAGAATAAGCATATAAGCCTAGTTCAAAACCACTTGTTTTTGGCCCATATTTATTATCACCATATATTGGGTGTCCAATACTAGCTAATTGAGATCTTATTTGATGAAATCTACCAGTTTCTAAGTTTATATCGATTAAAGAATAAACTTGTTTTTTTGCTTCAAAAAAATCAATTACTTCAAAAGACAATTTCGCTAATTTGCCTTTGCCTTTATCAGTGATTATAGCTAGTCTTTTTGAATTATCTTTTTTTATATAATTTTCTAGTTGATATTGTAATTTATTTAATTTACCTAAAACTACGGCTAAATATTTCTTTTCCACTAAAGACTTTTTAATTTGTTCATTTAGTCTTTTAGCAGCTTTTGATGTTTTGGCAAAAACCATTACACCTCCAACATTTAAATCTAGTCGGTGAACAAGACCTAGATAAACATTTCCTGGTTTATTATATTTATTTTTAAGATATAGCTTTAATTTATTTACCATATCTGGTTTATCCATAGGACCAGCTTGTGATAATACACCAGGGTCTTTAATAACTACAATCACATGATTATCTTCATATAGGACATTATTTTCCATATCTAACCTCTTAATTATTTTAACACAATTACCTTTGTTTTTGTTAACCTCTAATAATTTTTCTTTTCCTATAAAAAATACCTCTATATATTTCTTAATAATAAGATTATCTATAGAGGTATTATTTTTTAATTAATAAAAGCTTATGGAGTAACTCTATTTGGACCCCGGTATAAAAATGTAACATCTCTAATACTATCAACTTCAAACAGTCGCATTAAAAACCTTGTTAAACCAAATCCATATCCCCCATGAGGTGGCATACCATATCTAAAAAAGTTTAGATAAAAATCAAGTGTATCTAAATTCATATCTTTAGCTAAAGCTTGCTTTTTCAATACATCTATTCGATGTTCTCTTTGTGCACCAGTTGTAATTTCAATTCCTTTATATAATAAATCAAAACTCTTTGTTAATTTGGTTTTCTCATCAATCATATGGTAAAAAGGTCTTGCTTCAAAAGGATAATCGATTACGAATACAAAATCTGAGTTTAACTTTTTTCTAGAATATAAACAAATTAACTCCTCTTCTCTACGATTGAAATCATAATCTTTTTCGCCAACATAGTTATAATTATCTTGAATTATTTTTTTTGCATCATAAAATTTTATTCTAGGAAAATTTTCTTTAGGAATAACAAATTCCTTTTTAAAAACTCTTTTAAAATCTTCACCAATATCATTGCTTATCTTTTTCATAACTTTAATTAACTTCTCTTCTTCTAAATCCATCACTTCATGATGAGATTTAATCCAACTCATTTCGCAATCAACAGACGTAAATTCAGTTGCATGATATGCAGTATGAGATTTTTCAGCTCTAAATACAGGTCCAATCTCAAAAACATTATTGAATCCTGCGCCCATTGCCATTTGTTTGTAAAACTGTGGTGATTGAGCAAGAAATACTTTTTTTCCAAAATATTTCAAATCAAATACTTCTGCGCCAGTTTCAGATGCAGTTCCTAAAATCTTAGGTGAATGTATCTCAATAAAATCATTTTCTATCCAATAATCTCTCATAGCCATCTCTGCTATAGTTTGACCTTTGAATATTAAGTAATTTTTTTCTAAGCGCAAATCTAAAAAGCGATTATCTAACCTTAAATCTTGTTTTGATTTGTTATTATAATCAAGAATATCAATTGGAAGTTCTTCTTCACTTCGAGAAGTGACTTCAATTTTATTAGGAATAAACTCCATCCCTCTTAATTTAACTTTATCTTGTTGATAAATAATCCCTTTAGCCAAAATAGTACTTTCTTTAGTTAAATTAGTAACTATTTCATTTAATTCTTTGTTTTCTTCGTTTTTCTCAATAGTCATTTGAACTTTTCCTGAAGAGTCTCGTAGAATTACAAATTGGACATATTGCAAATCCCTAACCTTATCAACAAAGCCCTGTAATTCAATTTCTTGACCATAGTAATTTGCTAAATCTTTAAAAAGTATTTTTTTCATAAATCAACCTCAAATTCTATTTAAAATTTCTTCTCAATTATAGCACGAAAGCGTATTTTCTTCAATTATTAATCTTTTTTTGCAAATCCATTAAAAATTAATCTAAACTATATTATAATAATTCAAAAGGAGAAAATATGAAAACAAAAATTAATGAATTTATTAAACTACTGGATAATGAAGAAAAAGATAAAGCAATTATGTATATATTAAATTTGTTGGACTCAGGAAATGACATTTTAGATATATACGAATATTTTATTATTCCTGCTTTGGCTGACTATAACTGTGACAATGATCAAGAAGAAATATGTATTTGGAAAGAACATACAAGAACTTCTATTGTAAGGACTATATTAGAAAATACCTATCCTTATCTTATTAAAGCAAAGGGGAATAAAAAAATTAATAAATCAGTAATTGTTGCTTGTCCTCAAGAAGAATATCATGAAATTGGCGCAATCATCGCTACAAACTATTTTTATTTAGAAGGTTTTAAAGCAAAGTATATTGGCGCAAATACTCCTAGTGAAGAAATTATATCTGCAGTTAAGATTTTAAAACCTGATTATTTAGCTCTGAGTATAACTAATTATTATAATTTAATACAAACAAAAAAATTAATTAATACTTTAAAAGCTAGTTATCCAAACTTAAAGATTATTTTAGGCGGTCAAGCAATTAAAAAATACGCTAACAAATCAAAAATTCAATATGATTTGATTTTGAATTCTTATGAAGATATTAAAAAGTTAAGTGGTGATTTATCATGAAATTAGCTTTTAATATTGCAAAAAGATTTCTGTTATCGGCAAAAAAACAAACAATCGTTATTATTTTAGGTATAGCAGTTGGGGTATCTGTTCAAGTTTTTATTGGTTCTTTAATATCTGGCTTACAAAAGGATTTGGTAGATACCACAATCGGTTCGCAATCCCAGATTACTTTAGCAAATGATGAAAGTAACCAGTATATAGATGATTATACCAACATAATCGCTAATATTAATGATAATCAATCTAATATTAAATCTATAACTCCAACAATAACCACCTCAGGTCAACTTTCTATAAATGAAGATAATGAAAATATAGTTTTTAGAGGTTTTGAGTTTTCTTCAGCAAACGAAATTTATAAAATTGAAGAAAAACTAGTTGAAAATAGTACAATGCCAAATAGTAGTAATGAAATATTACTTGGTTTAAATTTAAAAGAAACCTTAGACTTAAAGATAAATGATAAAGTATATTATAACGATAATAATCCAAGTGCAAAAAGTAATGTTGAATTAACTGTAGTTGGCTTTGTTGATTTTAAAGTTTTAGATTTAAATTCTAGTTGGGTAGTTTCTAATCTAGAAACTACTCAAGATATCTTAAATATTCAAACCACAGAAACACTTAATGTCGAAATGCAATTAAAAGATGTCTTTGAAGCCGCTAATACGCGTGATTCAATTCTTTTAACTCTTAATCAATCAAATATTGAAGCTGTAACTTGGATAGAAAAAAATGAAGATCTTCTAGCAGGGTTAGAAGGTCAAAGCATATCTTCTTTAATGATTCAAATTTTCGTTATTATTTCTGTTGTTTTAGGTATATCATCAGTATTAGCAATAACTGTTTTACAAAAATCAAAACAACTAGGAATTCTAAAAGCCATGGGAATTAAAGATTGTGGCGCCAGCAAAATCTTCTTATTTGAAGGGTTTATTTTAGGCTTATTTGGTGCAATAATGGGAATATTATTAGGTATTTCTTTATTATTTGTATTTTCTACCTTTGCGACAACTTCTGATGGCAGTCCTGTTGTGCCTTTGGATATTAATCCTAGTTTTATTGCATTATCAGCATTAATTGCTTTAACAGCTTCAACTCTAGCTGCTTTAAGTCCGGCAATTAAATCTTCAAAACTAAGTGTAATCGAGGTGATAAGAAATGGATAATATTTTAGAACTTAAAAATATAGATAAAATCTACGGCGTAAACACAAAAAATCCTTATCAAGCATTAAGTAATATAAATCTAATATTTAAAAAGAATTCATTTAATTCTATTATTGGTCAATCTGGTTCAGGAAAGTCAACTCTATTAAATATTATTGGCACTTTAGATTCACCAACAAAAGGTGAAGTGATATTTAACAATCAAGATATTTCTAAGTATACAAAAGATGAACTTGCCATATTTAGAAATAAGTCAATTGGTTTTATTTTTCAATTCCATTATTTACTCCCAGAATTTAGTGCAATTGAAAATGTTTTAATGCCTTATAAAATATCTAATTCAAAAGTTAATCAAGACATAATAAATCGAGCGCATGAGTTACTTGAAATTGTTGGCTTAGAAAAATATAAAAATCAATTAGCTAATAATTTATCTGGAGGTCAACAACAACGTGTAGCAATTGCAAGAAGTCTTATTAACAGCCCTAATATTGTTTTAGCTGATGAACCAACAGGAAATTTAGATAGTGATTCTACTGAAGCTGTTTATAATTTATTAAGAGAAATCAATAAAAATAATAATACGAGTTTTATTATAATTACTCATGATCGAAAAATTGCAGAAAAAACTGATAGAATTATTGAGTTAAAAGATGGAGAAGTTTATACCGATATAGAAAAATAAGCTGCCAGAAGGCAGCTTATATTTTACTCATTTTTTGGTTTATTTATAACAACTTGT
Source organism: Bacilli bacterium (assembly GCA_018399755.1). Lineage (GTDB taxonomy): Bacteria > Bacillota_I > Bacilli_A > Izemoplasmatales > Hujiaoplasmataceae > Hujiaoplasma. The sequence goes on along the minus strand of JAGYOE010000008.1, from coordinate 19,430 downwards.
GGGAATGGAATTTCAATGTCGTGAGCATCAAGAATTTTTTTAATTTCTTTTCTTAAAGCTCTTTCAACTCCATAATGAGCTTCAGTTTTAGTTTTAGCCATGACTCTTAAATTCACAGAACTATCTGCTAGCGCAACAACTCCTGCACAAACAGGATCGTCAACTATCTCAGGAATGCTTTCTCTTATTTTTGGTAATTCTTCAGTTAAAATTTTTATTGTTTTATCAACATCTTCATCATAAGCAATTCCAAATTCAACAATAGCAAGTGATTGAGTTCTTGAGAAATTAATTACATTTTGAACAGAACTATTATTAAAAATTTTAACATCTTCTACCCAATTCTTTACTCGGGTTGTTTTTAATCCAATATCAATGACTTCACCTTTAAAGCCATCCACTTCAATCATATCGCCAATATCAAAGTGTTTTTCAAAGATTATAAAGAAACCTGCGATAACATCTTTAATTAAACCTTGAGCTCCTAAACCAACAACTAAGCCTAAAATTCCCAGTCCAGCTAATGCAGGTAAAACATTTACTCCCCAAACAGATAAAATTAAAAGTAAAGCGATTAATTTAATAATATAATTAATTATACTCATAGTAACTTTCATTATAGTAGTTTTTCGCTTCTCATTATCAGTTTTAACGACGCTACTGCTTCTTAAAATAATAAATTTAAGAATTTTAATAACAAATCCAGTTGCAAATATAATTAAGACAGTAGTTATTACAGCCCCTATATGTTTCAGTAAATTATTACTAATTATATTCTTAATATCATCTATATAAGGTTGAAAATCGAACTCCCAAATAACCATACCATAAAAAATAGCTACAATAAATAAAATAAAAAGTAAAGTATATAAACTAAAAATAAAATATTTATTTATATTTTCGTTTTTACCAATAATGAATTTATTAATTACAATGTAAAAACCAATAATTAGTAAAACTAAAAGCACCGTTATAGTAATTGTTACTGGTAAAGAAAATAGATATAAAATAATTCCCATTCTTTCCTCCTATAAATTATATTTTACTAATTCATTATATCAAAAATATATAATAAAAAAAAGCAAATCATGTGATTTGCTTATATAACGAATGGAGCAGGTGAAGGGAATCGAACCCTCATAGTCAGCTTGGAAGGCTGAGGTTCTACCATTGAACTACACCTGCATTAGACGTAAAAATATGATAACATAATAACGTCTATTTTGTCAACTAAAAATAATTAGTTTTTTTCAATAACTCTAAGCTTAGCACTATGAGCTCTATTGTTGATTTTTAATTCATTTTCACTAGCTATTATGACCTTTTTATTTACTAAAGTAATAATTGGGTCTTCATCAGGGATAATTGGTAATCCTTTAGGAATATCAATTGTCGCCAACTTCTTAAATACATTTTTACAAATTCTATCTTCTAAAGAATGAAATGTTATTACTGCAAGTCTAGCTTTAGGTTTAAGTAAATCAATTGCTTTTTTTAAAGCAACTTCTAAAATATTTAATTCATTATTAACCGCAATTCTTAAAGCTTGAAAAACTTTTTTAGCAGGATGCCCTTTTTTATATAATACTTTTTTTGGTAATGCATCTTTAATAATATCAACTAAATCAAATGTTGTTTCAATTGGTTTTTCTTCGCGCTTGATAATTATGTTTTTTGCAATTAACCGTGAGTATTTTTCTTCTCCATAATTAAAAAATATCTTAACTAACTCATCATATGAAAAGTTATTAACTATTTCTTTTGCTGATAAAGTTTGATTTTGGTTCATTCTCATGTCCAATTCATTATTGTAACGATAAGAAAATCCTCTTTCTGGTAAATCGAACTGAAAAGAAGAAACCCCTAAATCAAATATAATCCCGTCTACTTTGAAAATATTAATATCCGCTAATCTTTCCTTAGCGTTGATAAAATTATCTCTTATAGCAAAAAAATTAGGATATTTAGCTAGTTTTGCAGTTGCTTGTTGAATTGCAAACTCATCTTGATCAAATCCTATCAATTCGCCATCAGTAAGTTTTTTTAAAATAGCCTCTGCATGGCCTCCTCCTCCTAAAGTCATATCAATATATGTTCCAGAAGGATTAATATTTAATTTATTAATTGTTTCTGTTAATAATACCGGAATATGTTCATTCATAACCTATCACCAATTTTATTATATCATAGATATATATTAGTAAAAGAAAAACGTTGAATTTTCAACGTCTCTTTTCTTTCTTTTATTCTGTTTCAGCTTCTTCTTCTTCTTCTAGTACTGGTTGAGAAATTACTTCTTTACCTTTATAGTGTCCACAAGCCTTACACACTTGATGTGCTAAAGTTACTTCTCCACAATTTGGACATACAGTCATTGCTGGAGCATGTAATTTAAAATGTGTTCTTCTTTTTCTTTTCCTTTGTTTACTAATTTTCCTTTTAGGAACAGCCATTGTCTTTACCTCCTTATTTTTTTAACTTAGCAAAAGGACTGTTTTCTACAATCTCTTCTTCATCTAGTTTTTCAATGTCTTCTTCATAATTTTCATAAGCGTCTTGGCTTACAACCCGCATAGGCTTTTCAGTTATAATTTCTGAAAAAATATACGGTTTTAAATCAATAGTAATGCCATCAATAACATGAGTGTCATCATCAATATAATCTCTGGAAAAATATAAATCTGTATTAAAATCTAAATCAACATTAACTTTTTTTAAGGTTATCGAACATAGCATAGTTAAAGTTGTCTTTATATTTAAGTAAAATGCAAATGTATCTTCCACTTTAATATACTCAAAATTTCCAGAAACTGAGGTGTCTAATATATCAACGACATCATTAAAGTCTTCAGAAAGAAATTCTTTCAAATTTATCTTTCTATTTAAATCAATATCACTGTCTGCCTTTTTAATCAGTTCATGAATTGTCCATTTCAATTTAATCACCTCATCACAGCATTTCAATTATACTTTTTTTATCTATATATGTCAAGAAAAACATCTAAATATATATGATTTTTTTAGGTCAAAACGGTTTATATTATCTTGCTTTTGCGTTATAATAAATCTGAATAAAATAGAAAGAAGGTATAGTATGAAACCAGATGAAATAAAAACAAAAATACAAAGTGTAATTGATCCAAAAGCAAAAAAGACTCTAGGTGAATTAGAAGCAATTAAACATGTGGGAATTGATGATAATAATTCTGTTATTTTGATTATTGAAGTCGAAGAAAAAGATAATGAAACCACAAAACAAATAACAAGAGATATCGCCAAAATTGTAAAATTAGATTTGGGATTTAAAGGAGTAAAAATTGAATTCCAAAAGCGAAAAACTAGAAACCAAAATGCAAAAACATTACTAATTGCCTCAGGTAAAGGTGGCGTTGGCAAATCAACTGTAACTGTAAATCTTGCTTATGCCCTTAAGAGAATGGGGAAAAAAGCAGCTATTATTGATGCTGATATTTATGGTGCTAATATGCCAAAAATGATGGGCGGAGTTGGCCATAAGTTAATGGGTAATGAAGATAGCAAAGTTTATCCATTTGAAAAAGACGGAATCCAAATGGTATCTACTGAATATCTTGTAGAAAAAAATCGAGCATTAATGTTAAGAGGCCCAATGCTAGGTAAAATCCTTAAAATATTCTTTGAAGATACGCTTTGGAGTGAAGATATTGATTACTTTTTAGTAGATTTACCTCCTGGTACAGGTGATGTAATGATGGATCTTAAAAACTTTTCTGAAGATGCACGTATGATTATTGTTACAACGCCTCAAGCAAGTGCCGCTCATATTGCAATTAAAGCGGGTTATGCAGCAAAAGATCTTTCTCAAGAAATACTTGGTGTTGTTGAAAACATGTCATATTATGAAGTCGAAGGTAAAGATCACTTTATATTTGGAAAAGGTGGCGGAAGAAAGGTTGCTGATGAATTAACTGTGGACCTATTAGAAAAACTTCCTATTGTACCATCAGAAAATCCAATCCACAAGGAATCCGATGTTGCCGGGATGATTTATCTGAACCTAGCAAGAAAGATAATGAAAAAATACTAATAAGATATATAATAAAACACCACTTTTAAAAGAGTGGTGTTTTATATTTTAATAACAAGTATTTAATTTTTTAACAAAATTTTTGGCTTTTAATTCATAGGTTAAAGCATCTTTATACCGATTTCTTGTTTGTAATATCTCAACAATTTCTTCAGTAATTTTTTTAACCAAAAATATATTTTCATTATCACAAGCAACTTTTAAACAATAATTAATAAGATAATCTTTTAAAAACATTAAATTTTCTTTTTCTCTTAGTCTTAGTAAATTTGAAAAATCAATTTTTGGTTTAACTTGATAATGAAGTTTTGTTATTTCTTCTTTTAATTTCAAATATTGATCTTTACTTTTATTTAGATAATATTTTGCCATAATATATAATCCGAATAAATAATCTTCAGAATAAGTTTTAGCCAAATTATCAATATAATAACTTGGGTCTTCACTATTATATGCTTTAATTAATAAATAGCGATTTTTATCCTGTGTTGAAAGTGAATCTAATATAGAAACAAGACCAGGAATTTTTTTATCATCTCCACTGTACAAAAGAAATAAATTTTGCCATATTAATAATTCTTTTACTCGCTTTATATTATACGATTTGGTAAATTTTTTTAAAGAAATGTCATAATAAGCACTAGCTTTAACAAATTGATGTAAATTACCATAAACAATATATTTCAAATAAGCTAATAGATCCTCTAGATAATCACTGTTTAATGATTTTATTTTAACAGAATCAATCATATATTTAGCTTCAGAGTACTTATTTATACCAATATTATAAAATGAGCTAAATACCATAAATACAGTAAAACCATAATCATCTAGAGACGATAAATATTGAAATAATTCTTCATAAATTGATTTTGCTTTATGATATTTTTCTGTTAACACTAAATAACCTAATTTAATAACCTGAGCCAGAATCTGGAACTCAAATTTTTCAATTTTTTCAAAAATTTTCTGATAAGACTCTTTATCTTTTAAATAAAAAAACTTTATTGCTTTAGTTAAATATTTTAAAAGATCTTCAGGGGCAAGAAATTCATCAGTAGTTACTTTTAGTTTTTCCATTATCATATACAATTGTTCTTCACCGATAGCAACTTGATTGTTCTCGGCTTTAGAAATATATGTATTTGAACATATTCCTGATGCTAATTCTTCTTGAGTAAGTTTTTTCTCCTTTCTTTTTTTTCTAATGAGTTGTCCATATCTTTTGTAATAAAATTGATATATTAACTCTTGTCTTCTTTTTTGATCAATAATAAAAGATTTTTTCATTTTTTTCCTCCAAATTTTTTAAATTCTATCAGTTTATGATTATAAAACAAACATTGAAAAAATTAAAGAGGCAAAACTTGAAAATAATATCTTATTCTTCAACAAAAAATGGTTTTACACCTAAATATAAAGAAAATACCAGCTAATCAATAACTGGCATTTTGCATATATTTAATAATGGACAAACTTTGCAATTGGGATTTCGTGATTTACAAAAATATCTTCCAAAATGAATAAATTTATGATGAAGATCAATCCATTTATCCTTATCATATATTTTCATTAATTTTTCTTCTACAACTTTTGGTGAATCATTTATCTTAGCTAATCCTAATCTTATTGAAACCCTAGATACATGTGTATCAACTGCAATTCTAGGTATTTTATAATATTCAGCTAAGAAAACATTTGCTGTTTTTCTTCCTACACCAGGTAATTTTTGTAATTCTTTTTGCGTTTTAGGAATTTGATTATTAAATTCATTAATAATCATTTGTGCTAATTTTTTTAGATTCTTTGCCTTATTATGATATAAGCCTAAATTTTTAATTTGTGATTCTAAATCGCTGATGTTAGCGTGGGCAAAGTCTTCGATAGTTTTATAATTCGAAAATAAATTTTTAGTTACTCTATTTACTGAGATATCAGTTGTTTGTGCGCTTAGCATTATGGCTATTAGTAGTTCGTGTTTTTGTTGGTAATTCAACTCTATTTTAGCATCTGGATACATCTTTGATATTTCTTGATAAATAATTTTTGCTTCCTGTTTTTTTGTCATGAATCTAAGAAATCCTTTAATACTTTTGATTTTTTTCTATTTGTATTAACAACGCTTGTATCTTTGTTTTGTTTTTTCTTTAATAAAATACCATCAATATAGCTTATTGTAATTTTGCCAGCCTTTACGGCATCAATAATTGCGTCTTTAATATCTTCTTTAGAGTAATTATACTCTTTTATCCACTTGATAATTACTTCTACTTCAAGTGGTTTTAATTGTCTTTGTAATTGGGTTTCTAAAATATCAGCAATTTCACTTTCATCAGTTTCGTGTTTTTTTGTTGTATTCACAATTCCTTTGTCAATCCGATTTTTATAGTAATCAATGATTTTTTTAATCGTTTGATCCAAAGAAAAACTTTCAGTCATTTTTCCTTTGTTATTTTCTTTTATATCAAAAGAAAGATAGTTTCTTTGCATCATACTATCTAATAAATCTGTTACATCATTTTCAGATAATGACATATTTTTTGTTAGATTTTTAGGATTTAAAGATTTGATACCTTTTTCCTTTAAAGCATATAACTCCATAAGAAAAAAAGCTTCTATTTCGGTTAGCCCAATATTTCGATAATTTTTTTTGATTAATTTATCAAAATCTAGCAAATTATCTTTTATTAAATTTTTAATTAATAATTCTTCCATATTACACCTAATCACTATCTGTATCTGCTAATTTTTTTAAAGCAGAAAACGCAGCTTTTTGTTCAGCTTCTTTTTTTGTTTTTCCAGTGCCTTCTCCCATTACTATTACTTCATCCATATATACTCTTGCGACAAATTCTCGTTCATGAGCAGGTCCAGTTTCAGAAATTATTTCATAATGTAAGGTTCTTTTATCAGATTGAACCAATTCTTGTAATTTGCTTTTAAAATCAGTATCATCCTTATCTAAATTATTTCTTACATGAGGAAATACAACCTTATTTAGTACTTTATATGTTTCTTGAAGTCCCTTATCAATGTATATTGCGCCTAAAAATGCTTCAAAAGCATCAGCTAAAATACCTGGTTTTGATCTTCCCAAAGAAAGTTCTTCACCTTTTCCTAATAATAAATATTTTCCTAAATTAAAACTTTTAGCATAATCAACCAAAGCTAATTCACATACTTCTTGAGCGCGTTTTTTTGTTAAAACACCCTCAGCTTCAGGTATTTTATCATAAAGATATTTAGCTACTGCTAAATCTAAAACGGCATCGCCAATAAATTCTAATCTTTCATTACTTAAGGTGTTGTTTTCGTTTGCATATGAAGAGTGTGTCATTGCTCTTTTCAATAATTTTTTATCATTAAATGATAAATCAAAAAGAGCTTCCAACTCTTTTAAAGACTTAGTCATCTTTGTCACTGCTTTCTTCTTTTATGTAGTTTTCAACAGTTTCAAAGACTTGATTTCTCACAATATTTGCTGCTTGTCTAATGCCATTAAAGAAGCCATATGATTTTGAAGCGCCTTGCGCTTTAATTACTGGTTTTTGTAAACCATAGATTACTGCTCCGCCTATTTCTTCTGCAGACATTTGTTTCTTAAAGTTTTGGAGATTCTTTTTAGCTAATAACCCAGCAATTTTTCCTGAAAATGAGCTCATTAAATTCTTTTTAAGTAATTTGCCCATGCCTTTTGCGGTTCCTTCAATTGTCTTCATAACAATATTGGCTGTAAATCCATCACTTATTAGAATATCACAATTAGGCTCTAAAATAGTTTTTGGTTCAATGTTCCCACTAAACTCAAACAAATCGGTATTAGCAAATAATTCAAAAACTTCTTGGTCTAATTCTCTGCCTTTACCCTTTTCAGTACCAATATTAATTAAACCAACTCTTGGGTTTTTTATACCTAAAATTTTATTTGCATAGATAGTCGCAAAATATGCTTGCTGAAGCATATGTTCAGGTTTTATTTGCAAGTTAGCTCCAGTGTCTAGCAAAATTGCTTGACCGCCATCAATAGTAGGTATTACTGGCGCAATAGCTGTTCTTTTAAATCCTTTCATCCGTTTTATAATTATATGAGCTCCAGCTATTAATGCTTGAGTTGCTCCACTAGATACTATTGCGTCATTTTCTTTTGTCGCAACACTATCTAATGCCATAACCATTGAAGCGTCCTTGTGCCTTCTTATTGCTCCTATAGGATTTTTTTCATCCATTGGGATTATGTAATCAGCATTAACTATTTTTATGCGCTTATTTGGTTTTAGAAATTTGTTAATTTCAGTTTCTTTTCCATATAATATTATTTCAATATCATCAATTTCTTTAACCGCTCTCATAGCGCCTAAGACTTGTTCTTTTGGTGCGTAGTCACCACCCATTGCATCTACTGCTATTTTAATCATTTTTTTCACCTCTTATTTTAAAATTATATCATATATTAATCTAAATTATAAGAATCTAATGTTTTAATTATTTTTTCTGTGAATTTTTTTGCTTGATAATCATTATTTCTGATTAAAGCTTTTGCATCAGCTTTAGTTATTGATAATAATTGCTTATCTTCAATTATATTTGCGTAGTTAAAATTGGGAATCCCTGCTTGATTTTTCCCAAATACTTCACCTGGACCTCTTAATTTTAAATCCATTTCACTTATTTCAAATCCATCATAATGATTTTTTAAAATATTGATTCTTTCTTTTTGTTCGTTTTCTTCATCAACCGCTAAATAACAGTATGATTGAAGATTATTGCGACCTATTCTACCTCTTAATTGATGTAATTGTGCAAGTCCAAATGCGTTTGCATTCATTATTACCATCATTGAAGCTTTTTCTACATCAATTCCCACTTCTATAACCGTTGTCGAAATTAATATTTTTGTTTTATTTGAATAAAAGTCATCAAGAACTTTAGTTTTTTCTTCATCAGTCATTTTTCCATGCAAATAAGATAATATCTTCTCATCAAAATGTTGCAATAATAAATTATATGTTTCATTCACAGAATAATAGTTGTTATTGTCACTTTCATTAATTAAAGGACAGATAAAATATATTTGGTGATTTTTTTCTAGTTCTTTGTTTATTGCGCTATATATATAATTTAAATTTTCCAAATTAACTATCTCTGTTTTGACAGTTTGTCTTCCTGCAGGTTTTTCTTTTATTTGTGATATATCACTACTTTCAAAAATAGATATCGCTAAGGACCTAGGAATAGGAGTAGCACTCATTAATAATATATCAGGATTAAGGCCTTTTTCACGCAATATTTTTCTTTGTTCAACCCCAAAACGATGTTGTTCATCAATTATTACTAAACCTAATTTTTGATAGTTAAGATCAGTTTGTATAAGCGCATGTGTCCCAATAATGATATTAACATTTTGATTTTCAATCTCATTAATAATTTCAACTCTTTTTTTAGGATTTACTTCACTTGTTAAAAGCGCTATATTTATTCCAAAATCATGTAAATAATTTTTAAACACTAAAAAGTGTTGCTTAGCTAAAACTAAAGTTGGAGCCATTATTGCTACTTGATAATCAGCTGAGACAATAGCTAAGGCGGCTAATAATGCAACAATTGTTTTACCAGAACCAACATCTCCTTGTAATAGACGATTCATCTGTTTAGTCGATTTTAAATCTTTAAATATTTCATTAGTTGCTTGTTTTTGGTCTTGGGTTAATTCAAAAGGTAATGAATTAATAAACTCTCTTACTAAACTAATATTATATTTTTTTAATTCAGTTCTGGTATTATTGTTATATTCATTGATAAGTTCTATTCGCAAAGAAAAGTTGAGTAATTCATCATATTTTAATCTGTATAAGGCTTTTGCTAAATCAGTTTTTGACTTGGGTTTATGAATTGAAGTAATAATTGTATTTATTTCGGGCAACTTATGTTTCTCTAAAAGATATTTAGGTGTAGTTTCTTCTAATCGATAACTAAGGTTTAGGGTATTATTTATTATTTTCTTAACTCTGCCTTCAGGAATATAACCCAGGTTATAAATGGGAATTATTCCTTCCTGGTAGTTTTTCTTTAATACTAAATCACTTGCAGTAAAATTATCAAAGTTATTTTTAAATTTTCCTGTTATTACAACGTTTTGATTAATAAACAAAGATTTTGATAAAAAATGGCGATTAAAAATAGTAACATTAAATATTTTCTTTCCAGATAATGCTTTAAAAGTTAATTTTGTTAAATTTTTTCTAATAAAATATATTTTTGGTTTTCCATTTACTTTAACAGTTAAGGAAGTTTCTTGATTCAATTTAGCTTTGTCTAAAGAATCTAATTTATTGATTTTGTATTTTTTTGGAAAAGCATATAATAAATCCTCAATTGAATATATTGAGTGGTTTTTTAACTTTTCAAATGTAATTTTACCTACACCAGATATTTCAGTAAGTTTTAACATATTATTATCACCATTTATTGTAATTTTACAAAAGCGAAATTTTTTTATAACATCTATTATATCATTTTTCTTGTATTATTTTAATATCATCTTGTCACTTATATAGTAAATTTTTTCAAAAAAAAAGAGGCATTAATCTGCCTCTAATTATCATTCAACTGAAATAATATAAGCGTAGACTTCTTGACCGCCATCAATCAAATCAATTTCTAATTCATATTTTTCTTCTATGTGTTCAACAATTTTATCTACTTCTGATTGTTTAACTTCTTTGCCATAAATAATTGTTATGATTTCTGAACGTTCTTCAGCCATTTTATCAACTAAACTTAGAGCTGTTGTGATTCTTGATTTATCACTAGATATAATGTTTCCATCATAGATTCCCATATAGTCATCTTTTTTAATACTTACACCATTGTTTTTACTATTCCTAATTGCATAAGTAATTTCTCCAGTTTTAACATTATCAAGATAATTAGTCATTTCACTAATATTTGTATCAATGTCTTCTGTAGCATCGAACATAGTCAAAGCAGAATATCCTTGAGCAATAGTTTTTGCTGGTAAAACGTGCACAGATTTTTCCTCAATCATATCTCTTGCAGTTTCAGCTGAAAGTAAAACATTTTTGTTATTTGGAATTATAATAATATGATCTGCATTTATTTGCTCAGTCGCTTTAATAAATTCTTCTACTGAAGGGTTCATAGTTTGACCACCATCAATTATATAATCACAACCCATTTCAATAAAGGTTTGTTTTAACCCTTCTCCATTTACAACAGCAACAATTGCATATTTTTTCTTCAAAGCTGGAGCGATTGATGATGAATGATCATGCCCGCAACCACAATCATCTTGATGATCTTGGTCTTGATGTATTAATACTTCAGTATGTTGAAGATTCATATTTTCAATTTTGATATTCATAAAGAAACCATAATGCTGTGCTAAATTCATTGCATCACCAGGTGTTTGAGTATGAATATGAACTTTCAATATATTTTCATCTTGAACAACAACTAGTGAATCACCTAAAGGTTGAACCATATCAATAAATTTCTTTTGAGAAAATTCACTCATTTTTTCTATTTGCATAATAAACTCAGTACAGTATCCAAAATCTTCATCGCTATTCATTTTTTCTCTATTAAAATTAGTTAAATCAACTTTATATTCATCAGGTTTAGAATCATCACTGTAAATTTTACCTTTTAATGCATCTTCCATTCCTTGAATAATTTCAATAAAACCAGCACCACCAGAATCAATAACTCCTACTTCTTTTAATACTGGTAATAAATCAGGAGTTCTTTCAAGTGATTCTCTTAGTTCTTTTAAATAAATTGAGAATAATTCTTCAAAGTCTTCTAAATCTTTAGTTGCAGAAACTACCCTATCAGCACCTTCTCTTGATACTGTTAAAATTGTTCCTTCTACTGGATGAATTACTGAAGCATATGCTTGTTCAACCCCTTTTCTTAAAGCCAAGGCAAACTCTTTCATATTAGCTTCATTTAAGCCTTCTAACCCTTTAGAAATGCCACTAAATAATTGTGATAGTATAACACCAGAATTTCCTCTAGCTCCCATTAACATTCCTCGAGATAAAACCTTTGCAATTTTGCCAATCTCTGTTTCTTTAGTTTCTTTTATTGCATTTGTTCCCGCAGACATAGTCGCAGACATATTTGAACCAGTATCACCATCGGGAACAGGAAAAACATTTAAATCATCTATTTTACTCACATTAATTTTTAATTTTATATTTCCGTTTATAATTAATTTTTTTAACAAAGTACCATCTAAAGATATAATTGCCATTATAAAACTCCTTTTTTTATGTTTTTTTATTATTGTTTTTTTTCTTGTAAAAAACATTAACATTATACCATATCACTATTTAAAAAGCAATATTTATGGCTTCACTCAAGAAAATGCAATTTAATAGTTTTTTCCCTTGATTTATTTATTATATGTGATAAAATAGAAATGCTGAAATAAAACAGAAACGGAGTGATATTATGCCAAGAGTATGCAGTGTAACAGGCAAAAAAACAATGTCTGGAAATAATCGTTCGCATTCACTACATGCAACAAAGAAAAAATGGAAAGCGAATTTACAAAAAGTAAAAGTTATTGATGAAAATGGTCAAGTAAAACGCGTGTACGTTTCTGCTAGAGCATTAAAGAGCGGTAAAGTGAAAAGAGCTTAAATATAACTAATAATTTAGATGCTAAAAGCATCTTTTTTATTTGCAAAAAGTGATATAATATTATAAAGGAGTGATAATTTTGAAAATGATAAAAACTGATAAAGCACCAAAAGCAATTGGACCATACAGCCAAGGCATTATGGCTAATGGAACCCTTTATGTCTCTGGACAGATTCCTTATGATCCTAAAAGTATGACAGCTAAAACAAATGATATCAAAGCTCAAACCAAACAAAGTTTAGAAAATGTTTTAGCAATTGTAAAAGCAGCTGGACTTGAGATAACAAACATAGTTAAATGTGGAGTTTTTATGGCTGATTTAAGTATGTTTAACGAAATGAATGAGAGCTATCAAACTTTTTTTGCAGGCCACAAACCAGCTAGGTTTGCAATCGAAGCTAAAAGGTTACCAAAAGATGTATTAATTGAAATTGAGGCTATTGCAGTAAAATAGTTTATAAGAAAAAGAACGAAATATTAGTTCCAAAATATCGTTCTTTTTTTATTTATTTTAATTAATTATTAGTTTCATAATCGGCAATAATATCTTTAACTGTGTCAATTGGAATAGAAAAGCCCATTCCTTCGATTTCTTCAGTAACATATTTTAAAACATTTATTCCCACTACTTGTCCAGATAAATTATAAATAGGACCACCACTATTTCCAGAATTTATCGCAGCGTCATGTTGAATAAAAGTAATTGTTTCACCTTCAACAAATCTGTCAATACCAGCAACAACTCCAAAAGTAATTGACCCATAAAAACTAAATCCAGTTGGATGCCCTGATGCTAAAATAATATCGCCTTTTTTTAGCGCAGTTGAATTACCAAGTTCAGAAACTATAATATCTTCTAACCCTTCATCTGAGAAAGACAAAAGGGCTATATCAGTGTCAACATCAACATGTAATAAAGCAGCATCAACACTTGTTTCATCTTCAAAACGAATTTTAAAATTATCAGCATTTTCAATAACATGATTATTAGTTATAATATAATATTTACCCAATTCTACATCATGTTTATAAACAACTCCAGAACCTAATGCTACTCCATCTTCACCTGAATAAGCCTCAATTCCTAAAACTGATTTATTAGCAATATCTACTACATCATAAATTCTATTTTGAATAGCATCATTTATTATTTCAGGGCTCTCAAAGCTATCATATAATTGTAACTCGATTTCTGAATATATTTGATTATATGTTTCTTGAGTAATCTCTTCCATAATGTCAGAATATATATCATCATATACATCTTGATATATATCATCATAGACATCTTGAAAAATCTGATCAACTAAATCATCATAATCTGTATATGAATAAGTGTTATTAGCTGTAGATGTTTCTTCTGAAGTAGTCTCAGTTGTAGTTTCTTCTGCAAAAACTTTATAAACACCAAAACCTAATATAGAAATTAAGACTAGAGTATAAGTAATAATTTTTTTCATTTTATGGCCTTCCTTTCAATTCAATATCATTAAAAGTAATTTCGGTCCAAACATTATCAACTTTTCTTAATATAACAATATCAATAACATCACCAACTAAATATTGGGAAAATTCTTCAACAAAATTCTTAGTATTTGTTATTTCTACATCACCTATTTGGATAACAATATCACCTATTTCAACATATCCATCTGTAGTAGAATCGGGAAGAATATCTTGAATAAAAAATCCTTTGTTTACATCACTAGGGATATCATAACCATCATTTATTAATGAACTCTTATTCGCAGAAATATCTGTAAAAGTAATCCCAAGTACAGGTTTTCTTAATGATACTCCATACTCTTCTATATCAGTAACTATTAATTCGACTAATGAAGAAGGTATTGCAAAACCCATTCCTTCAATATCAAAATCAACTAATTTTAATACATTTATTCCAATAATATCACCATCAAGATTAAACAAAGCTCCGCCACTATTACCAGCGTTTATTGCAGCGTCATGTTGAATATAATTAACAAACATATCTCTAATACCATCATCATCTATATCAAAATAACGATCTTTTCCTGAAACAATCCCCATAGTCATAGTATTATAATAATCATATCCAGAAGGATTACCAACAGCTAAAACAAACTCGCCTTTTCTTGTGAGTGAAGAATCCGCAAAAGCTGCAACTGTCAAATCCTCAGTACTTTCAAAATATAATACAGCTAAATCAACAGTATCCTCATAGCCTCTTAGACTAGCGGTGAAAATTGTATCATCTTCCATTTGAATTTGTATAGTGCTTGCCTCTTCAACCACATGATAATTAGTCACAACATAATAAGTATTATCTAACCGTTTATAAATAACCCCTGAGCCAACGCCAAGAACTTCATCATCGCTATCTAAACTACTAACTCCTACCACTGCTTGTGCTTGGTTTTGCCCGACATCAATGATACTTTCTAATACTGAGATTTCTTGCAAATCAATCTCGCCATTATTGACCTTCTCTAAAATATCAACTTTCACTTGATTGTATATTTGGTCTATTTCTTCTGCTTCAATATCATCTACTACATTAGACTTAATATTCAAATAAAGCTCATTATATATCCGTGAATATACATCTGAATAAATATCTTCTCTTAAATCATCAATATCAATCTCAGTTTCAGTTGTTGAGATACTTTCTGTAGTAGTAGTCGTTGTTTCATCACTATCAGTTAAATCAATGATAGCAGAACAACCACTAAAAGATATTGCGACAAATATTAATAATACAAAAATTAATTTTTTCTTCATAATAAGTAATCACTCCTTAGTCTTCACTCATAATAACTAATAATTTACCTTTACTAAAGTTAACCTCTCCACTGCCTTCATTGGAAACAGATAGTGAATCACTAGTAGATAAAAAATAGTTATCTAAAGTATATTTAAACCCTTTAAGTTGTAAATTATAAACATCTTCAATCGCAAAAAACGAAATATATTTTTTATAATTATTAACTTGATAATTTCCTTTTTTTAATATATAAATTACATGTTTATTGTCTTTTAAACTAAAGTGGTATTTTTTCATTAAATTTAAATTGGCAATAAAATGATCAATCCTCCCACTTATTCCACCAAAAACTTCAATTGAGTTATAGTCATAATTGTTGTAAATGTAATCTAGAGCATAAGCTAAATCTGTTTTATTTTTTCTTTTTTCTAGTTGAATTATCTTCTTACATTTAGACTTGATTTTTTGATATATTTTTTTATCAATTGAGTCAAAATCTCCAACAGCTAAATCAATTGGCTTGTCTAAATCTAAAAGATATTCTAACCCTGAATCTACTCCGATAATAAATTCGTTAACTTCTTCAAAATATAATTTACGAAAATCATAATCATTAGGTCCGCAAAATATTTTAATTTTATCATACATTTTCTAATTCCTCAATAATTGCTTTACGATTTTTATGATTAAAAATAAATGATCCAACAACTATAATATCACAGCCAACTTCTTTTACAGCTTTAGCGTTTTTAATATTAATACCGCCATCTACTTCAATTAAATAGTCGTAATTATTCAATTTTCTTTGTTTATCCAAAAAAGCAATTTTTTTAAGAGAGTTAGGTAAAAACTTTTGACCTCCCTTACCTGGTTCAACACTCATAATTAATATCAAATCTAATTCTGGTAAAAAGGGAATTAATTCACGAGCGTCTGTATTAGGTTTTATCGATATACCTGCCTTAACATTTTTTTCCTTAATATCAGCGATTAACTTCTTAGGATTATTAGTAGCTTCTAAATGAAAAGTAATAATATCAGCACCATTCCTAACATATTCAATATAATATTTTTCAGGGTTTTCAATCATTAAGTGCGTATCAAATACTTGATTAGAATATTCACTAACTTCTTTTAACATTTTATGGTTATAAGTTTTATTATCGACAAATTTTCCATCCATAACATCAAAATGTAACCATTTAGCATTACTTATAGATTTAATTTCTGATTCTAATTTAGAAAAATCTGAACTTAAAAACGATGGTGAACAAATCATTATTTATCCCTCCGATACATAGGTTTTTGTGCTTTAATCTCGTTATAAATAAATTTATAGTCATTATATCTTTCTTCTAATATATTCCCTTTTTTAACTTGTCTTTTAACTTCACATCCTGGTTCGTGTAAATGAGTACACTCATTAAATTTACAATGTTTACTCAATTCAAAAAAATCAATAAAATAGTATTTAACTTCTTGTGAATCTATATTTTTAAACTCCAAACCAGAAAAACCTGGAGTGTCAGCTATATAACCTTCGCCAAATTCAATTAATTCAACATGTCTTGTTGTGTGTTTTCCTCTGCCTAAAGCTTTAGAAATTTCGTTTGTTTTAATATTAAGTTCTGGATTTATTGTATTTAATATAGTAGATTTACCAGCTCCAGTTTGTCCGGCCAAAACATTAATTTTATCCTTTGCAATTGAGACTATTACATCTAAATTATCCTTTGTGATTGAACTAAAATATATCACTTTATAAAACTTTTGATAATAGCTTAATTTAGCTTTTAAATCAAGATATTCTTTTTCTGTTAATAGATCAATTTTCGTTACAATAATAATCGGCAAAATATCATTAGCTTCGATAAGTGTTAAAAATTTATCTAATAACAAAAAGCTAAAATCTGGGTCTTTAGCAGAATTAACCAATAACGCTTGGTCAACATTAGCGATCATAGGACGGTAAAGTTCATTTTTTCGTTCATGAACCTTAGTTATTGAATCTTCATTGAAATCAACTAGATCGCCAACTTTAGGGTTAATATTTCTGTGCCTAAATATTCCCAAAGGTTTTACTCTATACCGTTTGTTTTCTTCATCAACTACAGTGTATATACCACCAACAAGTTTAATAATTCTCCCTTTTTTCAAATAATTCCTCCATAGTTTTATTTAAGATTATTATAACATATATTTATATTTACTAGAAATTTTTGCAAATAAAAAGAAGGCTGAGCCTTCTTAAACTGATTCAATATATCTTTTGAAATATCCTTGTGGATAATCACAAACAGGACAAACCTTAGGAGCTTTTTTTCCAAAGTGTAAATGACCACAATTATCACAAATCCAAACTTCTTTATCATTGTCTGACATAAATTCTTTATCGTTTTTCAATCTTTTAATTAATGATAAATATCTTTGTTCATGACGTTTTTCTATTTCAGCAATTTTTTTAAATAAAAAGGCAATTTTCTTAAACCCTTCTGCTTCAGCTGTTTCAGCAAAACCTTTATACATATCTGTCCATTCATAATGTTCGCCATCAGCACCATCTTTTAAATTATCTAAGGTTTTGGGAACATCACCATCATGTAATAACTTAAACCATATTTTTGCATGTTCTCGTTCGTTTCTAGCTGTTTCTTCAAAGAATTCAGCTATTTCTTCATATCCTTCTTCACGAGCTTTTCCTGCATAATATGTATATTTGTTTCTTGCTTGAGATTCTCCTGAGAAAGCTTCTAATAAATTTTTTTCTGTTTTACTTCCTTTTAATTCCATTATTTCCTCCTATTAATTTATTCATCACCAAAAGAGATACCTATATCTCTTGCGGCATTAACCAAATCACCATGTGGATTTACAATTCTAGCTCCACCTCGACTAGTTTCACCAATTTTTCCTGAACCGACAACTTCTTCGATTCTTACAGAACTCATAGTATCATTTTTTATAATTACCATACGACCAAATTCATTATTATTAACCATATCAACTGAATAAGCTCCGTATTTAGTACTTAATATTCTATCAAAAGTATTAGTTACTCCTCCACGTTGAATATAGCCTAAATTAGTTACTCTAATATCTTGACTTGTTTTTGGTTTAATTATTTTTTCCAAATCTCTAGCTACTTTTTTGCCAACTCCACCAAGTTTAATAGCATCAGGACTATCAGGATCAATATTTTTAATAGTTACATCACCATCAATTGGTTTCGCGCCTTCAGAAACACAGATAATTGAAAATTTAGAACCACGCTCATAACGGTCTAAAACTGTTTTAGCAACGTTATTTATATCATAAGGAATTTCAGGTATTAAAATAACATCTGCAGATCCAGCTACACCGCCTTCTAAAGCTAACCAACCGGCATTTCTACCCATAACTTCTAAAATCATAACGCGATCATGACTATAAGCTGTGGTATGTAAAGCGTCTAAACTTTGCATTATATGATCTAAAGCAGTTCTATATCCAAAAGTTATTTCTGTAGCAGGTACATCATTATCTATTGTTTTTGGAATAGCTACAACGTTTACACCTTTTCTTCCAAAATCTCTAGCTGAAGTTAAAGTACCATCACCGCCAATAATTATTAAAGCATCAATTTTATGCTTCTTTAAGTTTTCAATGGCTTTATCTGAAACATCTTTATAGACAATATTGCCATCTTTATCAGTGGTTGGATAATTAAATAAATTATCTTTATTTGACATTTTTAAAATTGTACCACCTTGATGAAATATACCTCTAACCGTAGTTAAATCCATTTTTATATAATCATCAGCATATAAGCCGTGATAACCGCCTCTAAAACCAATAACTTCGTATTTATATTTTAAAATCGCTGATTTAACAATTGCTCTTATAACAGCATTAAGGCCTGAACAGTCCCCGCCACCGGTTAAAAGTGCAATTCGTTTTATTTCTTTTAACATAATA
>JAGYOE010000076.1 GCA_018399755.1 Bacilli bacterium | reverse complement strand
TAAATTAGGTGTAAAGATGAAAAAACATAGTTTTTTGAGTGAACTAGGCACTATAACTTTATATTCTGAGAATAATAAAATTGTAAAAATCATCTTAGACTCTGATAAATATTATAATGATTTAGCTGATCAAGCTATTTCAATAGCGAAAAAACAAATAATAGATTATTTAGCTGGGAAAAGAAAAGATTTTGATTTTCCTTATAAAATTACAGGTACAGACTTTTTCAAGTCAGTTTTAACTGTTATGAAAAAAATTCCTTATAGTGAAACTTTCTCATATAGTAAATTAGCTGAAAAATCTGGTCATAAAAACGCAATAAGAGCTTGTGGAACAGTTTGTAAAAATAATCCTTTACCTTTAATTTTTCCTTGTCATAGAGTGATAAGAAAAAATGGTGATATTGGTGAATTTAATGGAGGAATTGCTTTGAAAAAATTTCTTTTAGATTTAGAAAGGAAATTTTAGTTATGGTTATTCTAATTGGCGGAGCTAGTTGTTCTGGTAAAACATATTTAGCTCAAAAATTACTAGAAGAATATAAAATACCTTACTTATCTATTGATCATTTAAAGATGGGTTTAATTAGAAGTGGTAATGCTTTGGGTCTTACTCCTTATGACGATGATAAGTTAACTGAGTTTTTATGGCCGATAATAAAAGAAATTATTAAAACAAATATTGAAAATAAGCAATCAATAATTATTGAGGGATGTTATTTGCCACAAAGTGAAATTTATTCTTTTAAAGATAGATATCAAAAAAGTATTATTCCTCTATATATAGTATTTTCAAAAGCATATATTGATAATAATTATAAAGCTATTATTAATAAATCAAATGAAATAGAAACAAAAACTGAATTAGCTTATTTAACGAAAGATTACCTTTACAAAGAACATAAAAAGGTAAAAGATCAATGCGATAAATTTAATGTTCCTTATATTTATATAGAAAAAGATTATAATAAAGACATAAAGAAAGCTTTTACGATAATAAAGAGATATATTTAAAGAAAATAATAAGAGTTGATTGTTAGTTTTT
>JAGYOE010000075.1 GCA_018399755.1 Bacilli bacterium | reverse complement strand
ATTTTTTCTTTAGCTATCTTTTTGTCAATATTATCTATTTTTACTCCTAAAATTTTAATCATATCTTTTAGTATAACACTTTCTTTTTTTAGTATAAAGTCTGTGCTATAATATGTATATAGAAATAATTTAATTACATTATGTCTAAATACCAAAAAATTAGCAACAAAATTGAAAAGATTGTCATTAATAATCCTAAAGATGAGTTTAAACAAGTGTCTTGGTATAATATTGTAAACGCTAGTAAAAAAGAGCTTGAGTATTTAAGAAAGAACTTTGACTTTAACTTAGCACACTTACAAGCCTCTACCGCTAAAGTAATTTCACAACGTCCAATTACTGAAGCAAGTAAAGATTATCTTTTTGTAATTTTACACTTCCCTACTTATGAAAATAATATAAGTAAACAAATAATTGCTGGTGAAATAGATTTTTTTGTTGGTCATGGTTATATAATTACATTGCACAATAAAAATATAAAAGTTTTAGATGATTTTTTTAATTCCTGCAAGAAAGACAATAATTCAATGCTTTCATATCAACTGGAATCATCAGCTATAGTATTGTATGAAATAATTAAAAAATTAATGTCTGAAAATTATAAACTACTGGATAATAATAGTATTGAAATAAATAAGGTTGATAAAAAGATTTTTTCTGAATTACCACAAAAATTGAACTCAGAAATACTTAATTTAAAAAGAAACATTTTAAATATTCGCAAAATTATTCAAATCCACAAGAACATATTAAAAAGGTTGATGTCTATGAAAAGTACTATTGTACCTAGAAATGAGTTAAAAAAATATTATACTGAGTTAGTAGATAATTCTAAAAGGATTTGGGAAATAACAGATAATCAAAAAGAACATATTGATGCTCTCTACACCACTAATGAGTCAATGATGAATTTTAGAATCACCAACATTATGAAGACACTTACCATATTTTCAGTTGTTGTTCTACCTTTAAACTTGTTAGCATCTATTTTTGGTATGAATATTACCAATAGTATGCCCTTTATTAGTCATGAAAGTGGATTTATATTGG
>JAGYOE010000074.1 GCA_018399755.1 Bacilli bacterium | reverse complement strand
TGGTCCATTTTTCAAATCAACTTTCTCACCAAATTTGATTAAATTTTCAGCTGCAGTATCTATCTGACTTGAGCCCAACTTTACTTCTATGGCACCCCATTTTCCGTTATCCAAATGAATAATTGCATCTACTTCTAAATTTGTTTTGTCTCTGTAATGATATACTTTTCCAGTGAGAAACTGTGAATAAATCCTCAAGTCTCTAATCACTAAAGACTCAAATAGTAATCCAAAAGTATTTAAATCATTGAGTAAATCTTTTGGATAAGCATCCAACATCCTAGCAGCAATTGCAGGATCAATAAAGTGTCTTGTAGGTGAAGTTCTTATAGCTGTTTTAGATCGTAATTTCGGACTCCAAGCGGGCAAATCCTCAATAACATATAATTTCTCTAAGGCGTCAATATAGCTTGTTATTGTATTGATATTTATTGTTTCATTATTTGACTTTAAATCATTAAGCATAGTTGTGTAAGTTGCTTGTGTACTTGTGTGTCTCGAAAACACTTTTAAAATATTTTTGGTTTTATTTGGATCTCTATTTACTCCATCCACTGTTTTAATTTCCGAATTCACTATTGATTCACAATACCCTGATATTTGTCTTATTGCTATTTTCGTCTCTTTCCCAATACTATTTGGCCAACCACCCCTTACAAGAATTTTAGCCATATCTTCTATATCTAAATCTGTTTGTGCAGAAATATCTTCTTTTCCATTAAATAGCTCTAACAAACTTATGGTACCATTTGAGTCTCCAGACTCATATAAGGACATTGTTCTCATCAAAAGTCTTGATATTCTACCCGCACCACTGTGCATTATTTTACTTTCATCTACAATAGTTGAGCCAGTTAGTATGAATAAACCCTCTGTACTTCTCTTATCAATGTCAAACCTAATAGCATCCCATAGTTCAGGAGCAATTTGCCACTCATCTATTAATCTAGGACTATCTCCTCTTAATAAGATAGATGGTTTTGTTTTTGCCAACTGAATATTGCTTTCTCTACTATCTTCATCGTGCATAAATAATGAACTTTTTGCCAGTTGACTGGCTGAAGTTGTTTTGCCACACCATTTAGGTCCAGCAATTAGTACTCCGCCAAAAGCTTCCAATTCTTCTATTAAAACATCATCAATTAT
>JAGYOE010000073.1 GCA_018399755.1 Bacilli bacterium | reverse complement strand
ACACAAGAAAATTTCTTGTGTTTTTTTGTTTAACTATTATTTTTAGTTTCCTTAGGTTTTTCTTTAACATTATCTTTTTGATCTAATTTCCTAATATATATAAAAGTTGCTTTTATTGTACCTGCTAATGGAACGGCTAATAAAACCCCAACAAACCCAAAAATGCCACCGAAGAAAATCAAACTCGATATAACTGCTAATGGATGAATATGAACTTGTTTACCAACAACAATTGGCTGCACAATATTTGATTCAAATACCTGTTCAATAATATGAATAGCTAAGACTAATAATATTGCAATAAAATATATATTTGTTGCGGTCGGTTCTTGGAATGTTTCTAAATGTTTGGTTAATAAAAAGATAATAGGCAATGCTAAACTAATCCAAGCACCTAAATAAGGTACAATGTTGAATAATCCCATAAACAAGGCAAATAATAAGGCCATCCATATTGAAAATCCCGTAACAAATATCGATAATATAGAAAAAGTAATACTAAAATAAATAAAAATTAAAAACATCATAATTCCATGGCCACGGAAGTAATTTTTAATAACATTACTACTTAATTTACCTAATTCAGTTACATGTACTCTTAACTTCTTAGGAAATATTTTTGCAATTGAAGTGAATATTAATTCCTTTTCTTTTATTAAATAAAATAAGAAAACCGGAGTTAAAACAATTATCATTAAAGCAGAAAAGAAATTTGCAGTTATATTTGATATAGATAATAAAACTGTTCCAACGACATTTACAACCCTATCTATAGTTGCGCCATTATTTAAGATTTCATCAATAACAGATGAAATGTTAGTGTTTTGAATGTAATCACTTAAACCGTTATTTATTTGAATCAATATATCAGAAATAGTAGTATTATCAACTAAACCAATTAAACTATTAATTATTGAACTCATTTGTGAAACAAAGAAAAAGATTAATAATAATATTATTCCTAAAATAAATAATATTCCTATCAATATTGCGAAAATAATACTTAAATTTTCATTGAATTTAAGTTTATTCTCAATTAATCTCGCTAGAGGACCAATTATAAAACTTAAGAAAAAAGCAATAACAAAAGGAATAAGCACAGATTTAACTGCATTAGATACATTTTCCCACGCGTCATTAGCCAATAGATTCAATACATATAGTCCAATAATACCAATAACTACAATTGAAACTATTAATAGGTAATGGATTAGTTTTTCTTTACTTAACCAATTCTTATTCATATAATTAAACTC
>JAGYOE010000072.1 GCA_018399755.1 Bacilli bacterium | reverse complement strand
TAAAACTAACAATCAACTCTTATTATTTTCTTTAAATTTGTCTTGGGTTGATGGATGTAATTTACCAAAGTAAAGTAAACCCGCCAATAACCAACCAACAGACAATACGCTAGCAACGATAAATAGTGGCCAAGGTCCGAAATTATAAATCAAAGGAACACTCATTGCAGTAATTAAACCTCCACCGATAAATGGTTCAAAAAATAATTGCATATAACCAAAAGCTTCTAATGATGGAGTTTTATTTTCACTATCAACTATCCTTATTAAAATTAAGCCAACAGCTGTCATTCCCATTGATTGTCCATAATCACCAATACCACGCTCAAACCAATATTTTGGTATCATTCTCGGTGCTAAATATAAGAAAACAAATAGATTCCATAAAATTCCTGCTAAAGCTAAAATCAAAAATACTTCTATATGTCTGCCAATAACACTTAATGATAAACTTGCTAAAGCACTAACTATTAAAAAATCTAGTGCTAATCCTTGTATTCGATTAATTATTTTTCTATCAAAAATATTATATTTATCAAACTTATTTACAATAAATTGTACCAAAACTCCACCTAGCATAGCTAGTGGAAATAAAGGAACATGAGCAAATAATTCTATTCCGCCTTCTCCACCCCAAGTTATGCTTTCAATCCATTTTAAAGTTTCTAAAAAACCAATTCCAACTACAATAGCTAAAGCATATAACCCTAAATGCATAGCTAATGGTTCAATTGATTCAGTGGAAACACTAAGGGAAATAGTCTTTTCTCGTTCATCTTGAGGAATAATACCAGTCTTTTTAATCTTATCAACGTTTTCTTTAGTCTCTAAATAAGCTGTACGATTATTTCTAACACCCCAGTTTATTAAGAAAACACCTATAATTAAACCACCAACTATCCCAACAGTTGCAAGTCCAAGAGCTAAATCAGTTCCTTCAGAAAAACCCATTTCATTAAAAGTTTCTCTTAATCCTGCGGCAGTTCCATGACCACCTTCAAAACCAATTTCAATTAAAGCTCCTACCATAACCTGTGCATCAAAAACTGGAACTAATAAAGTTGCAGCAATTAAAATCCCAACAACATATTGTCCCCATGCAGCTGTTTGAGCATAAGCAAGTTGTGGCCCTGATACTTTAAATACATCTTTTCCTTTAGGTGTTTTTTTACCTAAAAACAACCCAGCAAATATTACCGTGATTAATAAGCCAGGTAAAGCACTAAAAACAGTTAAAATATTTTCCGAGAATAAACCATATTCATAATTAGAACTATTTACAATTTTTCCTAAAATTTCAGGTCCTAGTAATAAAAGAACTATTCCACCTAATATTGAACTAGGAATAAAAAACTTATAAAAAATCGGAACTTTAGATCTTAAAAATTTACCAATTAATAAGACGCAAGATTCAAGGTGCGAGTTGCAAGTTAAAATTAGTATCTAGTAGCTAGTAGTCAGTATCTAGTTTAATAAAAAATAAATACAAAAACGTTCTGGTATAACTGTATGAGATTGCCACGCCAATTAAAATTGGCTCGCAATGACAGAAACAATATTCGGTATCGGGTATCA
>JAGYOE010000071.1 GCA_018399755.1 Bacilli bacterium | reverse complement strand
CTATAGTTGATTATGAATATTTAAGGGAGCGTAAAAGAAAAGTGATTAATAAAATAACCCAATCGGGAGGAATAAAACTTGGACTTATGGGTGACTTAAAAAATGAAGAAAGCATATTGAAAAACTATATGGAAGAAAAAGTTGAGAGTATTCAATAACAAAAATTATTGAGGTCAATAAATGTCAGATAATCAACAAAACAATTTCTATAAATATTTCTTGATTATTGTAATAATTATGCTTTTTATATCTTTGGGACAGTGGCCATATGGCTATTTTATTTTACTAAGATGGATAGTAACTGCTGGAGCAATCATTGTGATTATAAATGCTTTTGATAAAGATATTGATTGGGCAAAAGTATCCTTTATTATTATAGGTATACTTTTTAATCCCATTGCTCCAATTCATTTATCAAGAGAAATATGGATTCCTTTAGATATTGTTGTTGGGATTATTTTTATTTTTGGATATTTAAAAGTTTTAAAATGAATTAAAAAACTCACTTCTTAACAATTTTTAGTATAAACAAGCAGGTTGGTGGATACTTGTATGGAAATGTGTTAAGAATTCAAATAATAGTTTCTTACATCTTCCAACAGGGCTTGTGCTTGTTAATGCCTTAGTTTTTTTAGATTAATCTTTGACAAATTTTTATTAAATAGCTTGAAAAAATATTACTTATCTTAAAAAGATTTATATTAGTTAAAAAGGATGTAGCTATGTTTAATAGGTTATTAGAAATATTAAGTTTGCCTATTATGATATTAAATTTTGCTGGTGGTATTGTTGGTGGAATATGGTTAGCATTTTTAGGTGAATGGAGATTGATCGGAATAGGGGTAGCGCTCTTGTTTGTTTCAAATTGGATACTTTCCATTTTTATGATTCCCAGTATGATTATATCTAGTATCGGTATGAAATTTTATGGTAAAAATAAATTTTTAGTATTGTTTTTTGGTTATATTTCTCAACTTTATATAAATATTTTAATTATAGCCACATGTGTTTTTGCTTTATTAATTTGTTCAAGTTTTTATAACGGGAATACATATTTAGGGTATATACCTTATTTGTTGTGGTCTTGGGGTATGGCTTTAGGGCCTTGGCAATTTTTTGCCTCTAAGGAACCTGATAATGAATTTTCTGCAATAACTCTATTTATTGCATCTATATTCTATTTTCTATTTCTGTTGAGTATAGCCATGAGCCCAGCAATTAGTTTGATTGTATTAATAATTTTTGGAATAATTCAGTTGATTGTACTTCCAATATTTAACCTTTCTGTTGCAATTAGAATGGATCAACAGGAAGAAATGGACTTTTTTCAATAAAATTAATAAATATATTCAATCATTTTGTTGTTAATATAATTAAGGAGGTTATCTTGCGAAAATTAAAATTCTATATGCTCTTTCTTATAGTAATTTTTTGCTTTACTGTGTTCACTGCCAGCGTATATAGTTTTTCTAAAGAAGAGAATATAAATTATAGTGAATTCTGGTTATCTTTGTATAAGCTTGAGGGTCAGGTCTTGAATTATCAGTTTTTACTTGAATAATATATGGTATAGTTCTCTGTATTGATAATTATAACAATTTTATAGGATTATAGCATGGATAAAGTAAGTTTTAATGGGAAAATATATATTTATTTTGAATATGCCAAAGAGCACGATTTTTAACAGATTGGAAATAAAATAGTGAGCATTCTTAATCAATTTATTAATTATTGGCATGACTGTATTAAAAATGAGGATATCTTAGGAAA
>JAGYOE010000070.1 GCA_018399755.1 Bacilli bacterium | reverse complement strand
TATTATTATGAAATTTAAGAAATTATTCATTTTTACAATTCTACTTGGGTTCAGTTTTTTACTAATTGGTTGTAACGCCGCTAAAACTGCCCAAAACAGATTGGAAGATGCAGGATATATAGTTGAATCTGGCGATGAAGATGAAGTGTCTAATGAACTAAGCCAATATGGTATTGAAAATATTACAAATATATATTTAGTTTATGATGATGAAGATGATTCGATTCCTAATGCAATTATTGTTGAATATGAAAGCGAAGAAGCACTAGAAAATGAAATTTTAGGCGAAGATGAATCAAAAGCGGACTATGAAGACATGATTTACAAAAATCTTTTTGTTATTAGTTTAGAAGTAATGAATCAAGATAATATAATTGATATTATTAAAGGTGATTAGTTCTAAAAATATTTGTATACAATTATAATGAAATTTACAATTTTATAACAAAATAAAACCACTGATTATACAAAATCAGTGGTTTTTTTCTATTTAATTGTAACTTTATTTCTCCCAGTTTTTTTAGATTCATACATTGCTTTATCAGCTCTTGCAATTATGCTTTTAATAGATTCATTTGGTTTATATAAAGTACCGCCAACGGATACTGTAACTTGAATAGAATTACCTTTATGCTTATATGATGAATTTTGACACAATTTTCTAAGACGATTAGCTAATTCATCTAATGAAAAATTATCAGTTGTTTTTATAACAGCAATAAATTCTTCGCCGCCCCATCTACCAATAATATCTCCTGGTCTAAGATTTGATGTTAATGTTTTAGAAATTACCTTTAGAACACCATCACCAATATTATGTCCATATTGATCATTAATATGTTTAAAATGATCAATATCAAAAAATAGAATACCGAATAAAGAATTAAATTCATTAGCTTCTACACAACAATTCTTAATATGTAGTTCTAAATAACGACGATTAAAAAGGTTTGTGAGGGGATCTGTTTGGACAATTTGTTTTAGCTTTTTATTTTCATAATATTGAAGTTCTCTAAAACGTGTGTCAGTAAATACTTCAACAGCTGCGACAATTTTTCCGTCATCATCATATAATGGAAATGTTTTTACCGTAACAGGAACTCTATGGCCTTTTTTATGTTCTAAGAAAACATCATTTTCATTAATCCTACCAGTTTCTATTGTGTTTTGTAATGGGCATCCATCATAACAAAGTTTCTTTCCTGTTTTATCAACATGTTTTAAAATGTTTTGATAACAGTGAGAATTAAAAACTTCACTAGATTTATAGCCTGTGATTTGTTCGCTTCCAGAATTCCAAAAAATAATTTTTCTGTTTTTATCAACTATATAGACACCTTCATATAGATTTTTCATAAATTTATCTGTATCGTAATTATACATTGATAAGACCACCTTTAATTTTAGTTATTTAATTATATCATATATAGAACATGAAAAATTAATTTTAACTAATATTTTACAGAATTAAAACAAATGATATAATAAAATAAAGAAGGGATTTTATGCAAAACAATTATTTAGATGAAAGAAAACAGATGGTTAAATATCAAATTAAAAACAGAGGGATCAATGATCCTGTATTATTAGATGCATTTATTAAAGTTCCTAGACATGAATTTGTAGAAGATAATTATAAAGGATATTCCTATAATGACCATCCATTAGGAATTGGCCATAATCAGACAATTTCCCAACCTTATATAGTTGCGTATATGATTGATAAATTAGCTATACAAAAGACTGATAAGGTTTTAGAAATAGGAACAGGTTCAGGATATCAAACTGCTATTTTGTCAGAGATTGCTAAAGAGGTTTATACTTTAG
>JAGYOE010000007.1 GCA_018399755.1 Bacilli bacterium | reverse complement strand
TGCACAATAAGAAATTCCCTTTCCAGAAAATTTTTCTTCGCCTGGAAAATTCAATTTTTTAGGAGATGCCCCAGTAGCTATTACTATATTTTTGGTTTTATATTCGGTTTTATTAGTTTTAATTAACTTGAAATCTTCATTTACATTAATATTTTCAACAGTTTCAGATTTTATATCAATATCCAAATCATTTATATGTTTAGTCATCATATCAGCCATTTCCATACCACTTACTTTGCCAACAGCTAAATAATTTTCCAACTCAAATGTATCAGCTATTCCACCACCTGGTAAAAATTTTTCTAGAACAAGAAATTTTAGCATTGCTCTTTTTGCATAAATAGCAGCGCTAAGACCAGCTGGTCCAGCACCTATAATTATTACATCATAATTATTATTCATATAACCACCTCCATTTCATTCCCTATCTATTCTAACATAAAACTATTATTATTGTTAATTAAAATTTAATATTTGCCAACATTAAAAAACATTTTATCTATTAGTTTTTATATGGCGTTTTTATCAGAAAAAATAATTAAATTATTATTGAATTTATCATTTTGATTGTTTATTATATGCTAATATCATTTTAAAACTTCTTCCAATTATGTCTTTAAAAGTGGTTATATATTAAATTATCTTTTCATATATAGTAGTAAATGATAGAATAAAGGTAGGTGATAAGAATGAAGATATTGGTTATTCAAAATAGCGTAAAGGAAAAATATAAAGATAATATCGATAATTTAAAAAAACTATTAACAAAAACTAAGTCAAATAAATATGATTTTATAATTTTCCCCGAAATGTTTACTACTCCTTATGAATTAAATTATTTTCAAAAATTTAAACACTATAAAAATAGTGAAATATTTAAGTTTTTAAAAAATATCGCAAATAAATATAATAGTTATGTTATTGGTGGTTCAATTCCAGAAGCTGATAGTGATAAGATTTATAATACAAGTTTTATTTTTAATCGAAATGGGGAGTTTATTTCTAAGTATCGCAAAATCCATTTATTTTCGATCACTTATCCTGATAAAACTACTTTTTCTGAAGCTGATGTCTTAAGTCCTGGAAAAGAAATAATTACTTTTGATACTGAATTTGGTAAAATAGGTATAATGATTTGTTTCGATATTCGTTTTCCTTTGCTTGCTAAAAAAATTCGAGAGAAAGGCGCAAAAGTTATTTTTGTTCCTGGAGCATTTAATAGTTATACTGGCCCATTACATTGGCATACTACTTTTAAAGCTAGAGCTATTGACAACCAAATATTTTTAGTTGGTGCTAGTCCAAGTAAAGATTCATTTGGCAATTATGAACCTTACGGACATTCATTAGTAGTCAATCCATTAGGCAAGATACTAAACCAACTTAAAGAAGATGAAGGCTTATTTGAAATAAATATTGACCTCAATGAAATAGATAAGGCTAGAAACACAATTCCAATAGTTAAAAACGAAATAAATTTGACTAAAATCAAAAATTTAAGGTGAGTTTATGAATCATATAAAAAAAACTTATATTATTGTTACTATATTTCTTGCAATTATTTTCGGTCTATTAATCGCTACTTTTAATTTTACTACTAAGTTAATTGAAAGAGAACAAACTGAAACAATTTTGCTTGAAAGAGATAATGTTTCTTTAGAAGTAGTTCATTATTTCCATACAATTGAAACAATACTTGATAATATTGAAATATTTATTGAAAACAATTACAATAATGATGATGAATTATTAACTTATATAACTGATATATCCGAATCAAATGATTTTATTTTTTCCATTTATCTAGGTAAACCAGATAAAACTATGATCAATTCTAGCGGCTTTGTTCCTGGAGATGATTTTGATTTAACTACAAGACTTTGGTACGAAATGGCAATTGCTTCAGATAGCCATATTTATACACCAGCTTTTATTAACGCTTCTGAAGATGCAATAATTGTTACTGCTGCAAAAACTATCTATTTTGGAGAAGATATCTTTGGAGTTCTAGCAATAGATATTGACATAAAATCAATTACTTCCGTTGTTTCTGAAACTAAAGTTGGAGAAAATGGTTATGTTTTTTTAATTGATAAAAATAATCATTTAATAGCACATCCTGATCTTATTAATGATGAAGTTGTTTTACATTTATCAAGCCTTACAGACAATCACTTAATCAGTCAAGGTGATGGTTTTATTGATGAGATTACTATTGATGATGAAAAAGGTGTTATTGCTTATCGACAAATAGCAAATAATTCTTATACGATTAGTGCTTTTATGCCTATTGATGAGTTTTCTTCGCCAATGGAAGTGTTTAGACAAGTTATTATAATTGTCTTTGTTGTTGTTATTGCAAGTGCACTAATCTTACTATTTGTTTTTAAAAAACAAATAGATAATCCTTTTAAAAATTTGATTTCCGATATATTAGATATCAATATTGATAAAAATATTGCTTATAGATTAAGCGAAAATAATAACAAACAATTTAAACCAGTTATCAGTGCAATCAACAATATGCTTGATTCGACAGATTATTACTTCACTAAAAGCAAGGAATCGCAAAGAAAATTAACTTTAGAAAATCAACGCGTTAAATTATTAATGGAATCAACTGGTGATATTATCTTTGAAATTAATAAAGATAAAGTTTTTATTTCAGTTTTTGGTAATGGAATAAAAAAACTAAACATGAAGCCTGAAGATTTTATTGGCAAGACAATTACTCAAGTTTTTGGCGATAATGGTAATGAACGAGATAAAATATATACCAAGGCTTTACAGGGTGAACATTCAATTTATGATTGGCACCATAAAACAAATAATAAAATACTATATTTTGAATCTTCAATTTCGCCAATCTATGATGAAGATAATATTATTATTGGCGCAGTTGGTATATCAAGAGATATAACTGAACCAATGGAAAAACAAAAGCAAATTGAATATATATCAACTCATGATTTTTTAACAGGTTTATATAATCGTAGATATTTCGTAGAAACTTTTTCAAAGATAAAAGAAAAACAATATCCTGTTGGCTTAATGATGTTAGATTTAAACGGCCTAAAGATTTTAAACGATGCCTATGGCCACGATATTGGTGATAAAGCATTAAAAAAAGCTGCTAAAACTATTTTGAAAATAACCCCTTCTAAGGCCACTGTATCACGTATAGGTGGAGACGAATTTGCTATTATTCTTCCAAATACTAGCAATGAGGAATTACAACAAGTAAAATCAAAAATAGATGAAGCTTTAAATAAAATAACAATTGAAAATGTTCCCCTATCAATTGCTATTGGTTATGAGATAAGCAATGATTATAATTCTGAGTTACAAGAGTTATTAAAAAATGCTGAAAATTCAATGTATCGCAGCAAAATAACCGAAGGAAAAAGCATTAGAAATAATACAATCCAAGCTATATTTGAAACTTTAACAAATAAATACGAACAAGAAAAAATCCACTCAGAAAGAGTTGCTAAAATAAGTTATAAAATTGGAAAAGCAATGAAAATTAAAGCTGATGATTTAAAGGAATTAAAACTTGCAGGTTTATATCATGATATCGGAAAGATAACAATTCCTGATTCAATTCTTAATAAACCTACAAAATTAACTAAAGATGAATTCGATATAATCAAAAAACACACAGAAAATGGTTATAATATTCTTAGAGCCGCAGATCAATACTCAAACTTAGCTGAATACGCACTAAGTCATCATGAAAGATGGGATGGGTTAGGCTATCCTCAAGGACTTGCTAAAACTCAAATACCGCTATTCTCAAGAATAATATGTATAGCTGATGCCTATGAAGCTATGACTTCAAAAAGGCCTTATAAAGAGGCCATTACCAAAAAAGAAGCAATTGAGGAAATCATAGCTTGTTCTGGCAAACAATTTGATCCTAGCATTGCCAAAATTTTTATTGAAAAAGTATTGAAGAATCAATAAAACAAATAAAAAATCTCTTAGTTTTCTAAGAGATTTTTATTAACTGAATGGTACCGGTAGTCGGACTCGAACCGACACGCTTTTAACGGCAATGGATTTTGAATCCATCGTGTCTACCAATTCCACCATACCGGCACATCAGAATATATTATACAATAATTATTATAATTATCAAAGTGTTTTTTTGTCTTGATTATAAACTATTTTTCCATTAATAATAGTCTGTTTAACTTTTATATCTTTAATCCTTTCAACTTCAAGGCTAAAAATATCTTCTTCAATAATAATGTAATCCGATTCATCTAATTTATCTAAATAGATGTATTTTAAATTATTAACTGTATATGCCTTTAATGCTTGTTTAACTGAAAAACATTGACCTTTATTTAAACTAGGCAGATTTGGATACTTAATGCTTTTATATGTCAAAGCTGAATAAAGATTGTAAAAAGGATTAACTGATTCTACTGGTGCATCTGTACTAAAACCTAAATCCAAAAACTCATCCATTGTTTTAAATAAATAAGCATTGTTTTTTCTTTCACCTAGTCGCTTATCAACAATTTTTATATCAGTATTTATAAAAATTGGTTGAACTATTGCGCCAATATTATATTTTTGCATTTCTAGAATTTGATCTTTTCTAGTTAGTTGTGCGTGAACTAATGCATGGTTATGGTTTTCTCTTTTTGTTATTTCTAAAGATTTTTTTATTGCATCAATAGCTTGTTGAGTTGCTTGATCGCCTATTGTATGAATTGCTACATCAATATTATTTTTATCAGCTAGATGTACTAAATCAAATAACTCTTTATCACTAAATGTATTTATTCCATAATTATTCTTATCGTCTGCGTAAGGCTCACTTAAATACGCTGTTCTTCCACCCAAAGAACCATCTGCTAGAATTTTTAATGGGCCCATTTTTAATTTCTCATTTATTTTTTTATTTGCATAACCATTGTTTAGAAAATCAATAAACTGAGATTTAGGTAAATTAACCTGTTCAGTTATTTTTACTTGAATTAAATCCTCTTTATATAGTTCTTTCAATACTTCAATTATGTCATTGTAGGGAATATCAAAAACACAAAAATCATCACTTGCTATACTTGTAATTCCATTTTTCAATAAAATCTGATTTGCTTTGATAAAATATTTTTTTAAATGATTTTTTGTTGGTTTTGGCAAATGGTCTGTAATTAAACCTAAAGCTTTTTCACTGAAAATACCATTAGTGTAAGAAAAATCCCCACCACTAACTTTTCTAGTAGAAATATCAATACCAGCTATTTCCATCATTTTATCATTAGCAACTAAAACATGCCCACAAGCTCTAGTAATAACTATGGGAATCTCTGTAGATACTTTATGTAAATCATGCTTTGTTATTATTCTGTTTTCCTGAAACTGATCTTGATTCCAACCTCTACCAATTAATATATTATTTGGCATATTATTTCGTAAGATATCTTGAACTTCTTTAATGGATTTTGCTTGTGATAAATCTATTAATGAAGCGTAATATCCTAAACCTAGCATATGTAAATGTGAATCGATAAATCCTGGTAATTTCATAATCATTCTCCTCATATAAGAAAGCCTATAATAAACTTATAGGCTAATTTTTATTTGGGTGCAACATATCCTCTGAGTATTGATTTGTATATAACTTATAATAATATCCTTTTGCATTTATTAACCCTTCATGTGAACCTTGTTCAATAATTTTTCCATTTTCTAAAACTAAAATTTTATCACTTTGAACTATTGTTGATAATCTATGGGCAACAATAAAAGATGTTCTACCTTGCAATAATTTATTAATTGCTGCTTGAATAACTTGTTCAGTTTCAGTATCAACTGAAGAGGTAGCTTCATCAAGTATCAATATTTTTGGATCAGATAATATAGCTCTTGCAAAAGAAACTAATTGTTTTTGTCCAACTGAAAGTCTTGATCCACCTTCACCACATTCGGTTTGATATCCTTCTTCGAACTTCATAATAAAATCATGAGCCTCAACTGCTTTAGCAGCTGCAATAACCTCTTCATCAGTAGAATCTAATTTTCCATATCTAATATTTTCCATTACATTACCGCTAAATAAGTGCGGAGTTTGTAATACATAGCCTAGATTAGAATGTAACCACCCTAATGAACGCTTACGATAATCTTTTCCATCGATTATTATTTCACCTTTAGTTGGTTCATAAAAACGTGAAATAAGATTAATTATTGTCGTTTTACCTGCCCCAGTATGACCTACTAAGGCAATTGTCTCCCCAGCCTTAACTTTTAAATTAAAATCAGTTAAAACTTTTTCTCCCACATTGTATTTAAAATCAACATGTTTAAATTCTACATCGCCTTTAAGTTCTTCAAAGTTTTCTTTTTTATAATCAAATAATGTTCCATATTTTTCGATAACATCTTCGGTATCTTTAATATCTAATTCAGTTTCAATTAGTGAAACAATTCTTTCGGCAGATGCTTGAGCTTGTTGGAATCTTGCATAAATATTAGCTACGTTATTAACTGGTTCAAAAAATTGCCATACATAGTTTGTAAATAAATAAAGAGTACCAATTCCTAAAGCCGCGCTTGTACTAATAACTAAGTTACCACCAACTAAATAAACCAAAGCAACCCCGACTGAAATTAAAAATAACATAGAAGGAAAATATAATCCCTGTAATAAATGTGCTTTTATTGACTGCATTCTCATATCGGTTGTTAAATCATCAAATTCATCAAAATTTTCATTCTCCAAAACTAATGTTTTTGTCGTAACTGCACCAGTGATTCCCTCATTATAAGCTCCTGTTATTTTGGAATTAACTTTCCTAATTGACCGATAAGCTTTTAAAATATATTTTCTAAAAAATATAGATACTATTACTAAAAACGGAACCATAGCAAGTACTGTTAAAGCTAAAATATAATTTATTACAAACATAAAAGTTGTCAAAATAAACATTAACAATAATCCCCAAGCTAAATCTATAAAGCCCCAGGATAAAATTTCACTTAAATTTCGAGAATCAGATGTCATTCTCGCCATAATCCAACCTACTCTTGTTCTATCATAGTATGAAAAAGGCAATTCTTGTAAGTGATGAAATGCTTTTTTTCTAATATTGAAAGCTAATTCAGTTTGGATTTTACCAGCCGCAATTATAAATAAGTAAATACTTATAGACTGAAAAATCATAAAACTAACAAATAAAATAATTAATGTTCTTAGTCCAGATAAATCTGGTTCAAGACCGTTTTCAATTAAATCCTGATTAGGAATAATAATATCATCAATTGCATACTTAGTTAGAAAAGGATACAATACATCACCTGCAGCTAAAATAGTAACAACAATTAAGCCAAGTATTATATATGTTTTTACAGGTTTTAAAAATGAAAATATTTTTTTCCAAACATCCCAATCTATCTTTTTAGAGGAGAAATGTTCCTCATCGCGTAATTTGTCATTCATGAAATCACCTCTACTTCAAGCGGAAATCAATCTTAGATTGAATTTCCCAAATATTTTTGTAAGCACCTTTGCGTTTGATTAATTCATTATGTGTGCCTGATTCTACTATTTTACCATCTTCTAAAACCAAAATCTTATCAGCTTCAGCAGCGGTCGTTATTCTGTGTGTAATAATTAATACTGTTGATTCTTTCCATTCTTCTTTTAAGGCTTTTCTTATTTGCATATCAGTTACCGTATCTACGGCCGATAAACTATCATCAAATACTAAAATAGGTTTTGGATTAATTAACATCCTAGCAATTGCTACACGTTGTTTCTGTCCACCAGATAATGTTACTCCTCTTTCACCAACTAAAGTTTGATAACCTTCTTCAAAATTAACAATATCTTCATGCACTTTAGCAATTTCAGCTACACTTTTAACCCGATCTTCAGATACACCTTTAGCAGCAATCTTAATATTATCCTCTACTGAACGAGAAAATAAAAACGGTTCTTGTAAGATAAAGCCAATGTTTTTACGCAAGTGATGCTTTTCGATATCTTTAACTTCGTTATTATCGATTAATATTTTACCCTTTTGATAATCTAGTAATCTAACTAACAAGTTTATTAAAGTTGATTTCCCTGAGCCTGTCTTACCTATAATTGCAACTGTTTCGCCTTTGTTCGCACTAAAGTTTATATCTACAATTTGATCTTCTATAGAATCAGAAAACTTAAATGTTACATTTCTAAATTCAATATTACCTTTAATTTCTGGTTTTATTTTATTTTCTTCATCAACATACTCACCAGGGTTTGAGATAATTTTATCCAAACGATCAACTGAAACAATCGCCTTAGAAAAATCACCTACTAATCTTCCTAATTGTCGCATTGGCCAAATTATGTTACCAGCATAAGCCAAAAAGGCAGTATACATACCTAAAGTTATTGTTCCATTAGAAGCATAGATGATTCCAATTATAGCTATTAAGAAAAATTGGATAAAAGATAAAAAATCCGTAGAGCTCCAAAATATTGCCATACGTTTAACTAATTTATAGTCTGAGTCAGTAAATTTTCTACTTAAATTATCAAATTTATTTATTTCATATCTTTCATTAGCAAAAGCTTTAACTACTCTAGCCCCGCTAACATTTTCTTGTACATGTGTTGTCATCTTAGCTTCATTGTCTTCGATAATATGATACATCTTTTCTACTCTTCTAAAGTAAAATATTGCTGTAATAAACAATATTGGCGCGATAACTAATGATATAAGCATCATATTAATATTTAATCTTGACATTTGCCATATTGAAAAACCAACTAGAAAAATCAATCTTCCCACTTGGATAATTTGTTCAGAAATAAATCTTTTATACATTTCCACGTCTGTTGTACACCGTTGAATAATATCCCCGGTTTCAGAATGTGAGTGAAAATGATAATCAGCATCCTGTAGATGTTTATATAAATTATTTCTTAAGTTATAAGCTGTTCTTTCAGCGAATACTCCACTAATAGCTCTTCTTGAAAAAATAAAAATACTTCTTACTAAGGCTGTTAGAATAATTAATCCACCAGCAATTAGTAACTGAGTAGGTCTATCTCCTAAAATTAAATCACCAAGAATTGCTGGCAATTTTGAAACTTCAGAATTATTTGGCAAAATAACATCAATTATATGTTGACCAAATAATGGTACTATTGTTCGTAAATATGATTCAAATGCTAATATTAATATAGCTGGGATTAATAAAAACCCATATTTTCCCATCCATTTCATCATTAATTTTAGATTTTTACCTATATTACGTTTAGGTTTTTCTTTTTTTTGTATATTGGACATATATGTAACCTCCTAAACAATTTAAATTACATTTTCTTGATAACTTTCATTCCCAATAATTTCATTCCATCATCTAAAATATATCTAACAATTGATATTAAATAAAGTTTGGAATTTCTCTCAATTAGGTCTTCAACCATAACTTTTTCTTGAGAATAAAAACTGTTAAAATAACTAGCTAAAGTTAATAAATACTTCGCAAGAACTGATGGTGAATATTCTGATTTTGCTTTTAACAAAATATCTCTATATTCATCAATTGTTTTTATTAACTCATAACTATAATCATTTGTATAATAATTATAATCTATTGAATCTTTATCAATTTGATTTTCTTTTAAAATTGAAGAAATTCGCACAGAAGTGTATTGTAAATACGGACCTGTTTGTCCAACAAAATTCACCATATCTTTAAGATTAAATTCAATATCATTAGCGCGATAATTTTTTAAATCATTAAATATAATCGCACTAACACCTACTTTTTTTGCAATTTCTTCTTTGTTTTCTAAACTAGGATTTTTTTCATTAATATATTTTAGACTTAATTTACTTGCTTCATTTAACACATCAATTAATTTAACTACTTTTCCTTCTCTTGTAGACATTTTCTTGCCATTTTGTAGTACTAATCCGAAATTAATATGATGAATATCTTGATAATAATCATAACCCATTTTTCTAACTACAGCTTTTAATTGATCAAAATGCAACTTTTGTTCATTTCCAACAACATATAAAACCTCATCAAAATCATAGGTTCTTTTACGATAAAACAGCGCTGCTAAATCTCTCGTAATATATAAAGTTGAACCATCACGCTTCTGAATTAAGGCTGGTGGATATTCTTCCCCTAAATCGACAATCATTGCGCCTTGGTCCTTTTTTAGTAACGATTTTTCTCGAAGTTCTTTTACCACAGAAGCCATTTTATCATTATAAAATGCCTCACCATCATAATGATCAAATTCAACATTTAATAGTTTATATACTTTCATATATTCTTTTAAAGATACTTCTCTAAAATATTCCCATAATTCAACATATTTAGGGTTTTTTTGTTCAAGTTCTTTAAAAATCTCTCTAGCTTTTTCCTCTATTTCAGGCTTATCTTTTGCTATTTTATGAAACTTAACATATAACTTAACTAATTCGTCAATTGGATTTTTCTTAACCTTTTCTTTGTCGCCAAAATTTAAATAAGCATAAATTATTTTTCCAAATTGAGTTCCAAAATCTCCTAAATGATTAATTCTAACAACTTTATAACTAAGTTTTTCTAAAATATTTCCAATCGCATGGCCAATTACAGTAGAACGTAAGTGCCCAACTGAAAATGGTTTAGCAATATTTGGTGATGAATAATCAATTACTACTGTTTTGCCAATACCTATATTAGAATTTCCATAATTTTGATTACTTGAAAATTCATTAATTACGGCTTGACTAACTTTAATTCTATTTAATTTAATATTGATAAAACCCGATATCTTTTTAATTTCAGAAAAATTATCTTTATACTTGCTCGATTCTATCATTTCTCTAACAATTTCAACTACTTCTAAAAGAGGTCTTCGAACTACTTTGACAATTGAAAATACAGGAATTGATATATCCCCTAGTTCAGAGTTTTTCGGTGTTTCAACTACAAGATTAATCTTTTCAGAATAGTGGTTTTGTAGTTTAGTTTCAATTTCAGTTTTTAAATTTGATTTCAATATTTCAATCATAGTTAACCTCCATTAACATTTAATTTTACCATAGAAAAAACAATTTTTTAATTATTTTTTTAGCAAATCGCTTAATTCATTGTAAATAACTTCGATATCTGTTTCTATCTTTTTAATTTCTTCATTTCTTCGGTGATATTCTTTGTAATCATTATAAACCTCTTCTAAAAATAATTCTTGTTTTTTTACATCTAATTTAGCTTCTAAATCTATAATTTTTGTTTCAAGTTCTTTTAAACTTTTTTGATTTATGTTTTTATTAGTTTTTTTCTTTAAACTATTAGTTGCTTTTTTAGGCTTGGTTTTTTCTTGATGTTTAACAAATTCAGAGTAATTACCATCAAACACTTGAAATTTATCGGTAATACTAATAATTTTGGTTGCGACCTTATTAATAAAATACCTATCATGAGATATAAAAATGATTGGTCCCGAGAATTCTTCAAAAACATCTTCAATTATATTTTTAGTATCAATATCTAAGTGATTAGTTGGTTCATCAAGAATAAGCAATTCTGGTTTTTCAAGCATCAATAATAATATCTGAAGTTTAACTAGTTCACCGCCACTTAAAACTTTTATCTCTTTATATGCATCATCACCAGTAAACATAACTCTTGCTAAATCACTTCTAACTTCAGTTAAGGTTTTACTTGGAAAACGATTATGAACAGTTTCTAGTAAATTATTCTCTTTATTAAAAAAATCTAGATTTTGATCAAAATAACCAATCTTTAGTTTTTTATTAAAAATAACTTCTCCAGAAATTGGTTCTATTTCTCCAAGTATCGTTTTAATTAAAGTTGTTTTTCCTGTACCATTAGCGCCAATAATTCCTGTTTTTTCAAATCCTCGCATCTTAAAATTTATCTTTTTAATTAGTGAGGTTTCATAACCAATTGTCAAATCTTTTAACTCTAAGATATGTATATTAGTCGGGCGTTTTGTAGAAAAATTTAAATTCACATGTGGATTATAAATTTTTGGTTCTTCTAGTTTATCTATTCTATCTATTTTTTTTATTCTATCTTGAGCAGATCTAGCTTTTTTTGCTTTATATCTAAATCTATCCACAAAACTTTGTAAATGTTCAATTTCCTTTTGCTGTTTTTGATACTTCTTTAATTGTAGTTCATATCGATTTGTTTTCTCTTCTTCATAGTAATCATAATTACCATAATATACTTCTAATTTATTTTGTTCTATTTCATAAATTTTATTTACTACTTTATTAATGAAATACTTGTCATGCGTGATAATTAAAACTGCATTTTTGTAATTTTTTAAATAATCTTCTAACCACTCAATTATTTCAATATCCATATGATTGGTTGGTTCATCTAATAATAAAATTTCTGGTTCAATCATTAATAGTTTTGCAAAAGCAATTCTTGTCTTTTCGCCACCAGAAAAACTATTAATTTCTCGATTATAATCTAGTTTACTAAAACCAAAATTAGACAATAATGTATCAATCTTAATATGGTAATCATAACCACCTAGTTGATTAAATTCATCTTCCAATCTAGCATATTTTTTTAATTGTTTATCAGAATGATCATTTTCTAGTATTTTTGTTTGTGTTTTTAATTCATTTTCTTTTCTTATGGTATCAGAAAAAACTTTAATTACTTCTTCGTATAAAGTATTTGTTTCATCTTCAATTATATCTTGTGATAAATATCCAATTCTAGTTTTACCATGTAAAAAAATCTCTCCATAATCAGAGTCAATTTCTTTTAATATTATTTTGAAGAGCGTTGTTTTTCCTGTACCATTTTTTCCGATTAAAGCAATTTTTTCATGTTGATTGATATCAAGGGATACATGATCAAGTATTAATTCGCTTCCAAAGGTTTTTGTTATGTTATTTATTCTTAATAAACTCATATTTTCACCTTATAAATTTATGTATAAATAAAAAAGAAACAGAAAATCTGTTTCTTTAACTTATTAAAGCCAAAATAGCTGTACCAATAAAGTATGCACCTATTAGGATAATAATAACACCAAACACTTTTGTCGTAATAATCGCTTGTTTGCTTGGATTACCCGAACTATTATATTTAATGTTTTGTAATGCTTGAATTGTCACAACAGTTTTAAATAAAAATTTAAAACCAATAAGCACAAAAAACAGACCTATTAATATTAATAAAATTGATAAAAATACCATATAATTAATCTACATCCTTTATAACATTATTATTTTTCTCATCTAATACACTAGGATTAGCTAATATATTATGTAATTCTTTTAACGATAAACTATTGTATAATCCATCACATATTCTTTCATCTACTACCATACCTAAATCCATCATTTTCTTAATTTCAAATTCTTTTTTATTTGGATTAATTACTACAGGTTTATATTGTTCTTTTCCCATTGAAACAAATTGACCCACTGTTCCAAAATTATATATATGATGATATACCGGGCTCATTTTTATAGATCTAGAGTTAACCAAAAATACAGATGAATGAAAAGGTGATACATTAATTATAGATTTTGGTAACATTCCATGCTTATCTAACCACATAAAAAACCTAACCATACCTTTAATCATAAAATTAGGGCCATTAGTTAAAGCTTTAGCTAAACGATCAACAGCATTTTTATTCTGTTCACCTTTGTTTTTTTTAAGTTCTTCATTTATAAGTTCTTTTACATCATAAATCGATTCAGAACCATCAAAATTAAGTTTTATCGTTGTTTCTTCAAATCTATCTTCTAAACGTTTTTTAATTACAAAAGATAATTGAATATTTTTTCTTTTAAATATCCTACCATTAACAACAAAACGATTTAATTTTGGTCTTAATGAAATGACTCTAATAAAAGCAGTTATAATAATATCCATATAATCAACTTTAATATTCTCTTTTTTTCTTTTTTGTAGAATATATTTATCAAATTTTTCGCAATCAACCTCTTCAGTTTTCATAACTAAAGCATCATTTCTATGAAACATAATATGAGGAACTATCTTCATAAAAGGATCAATATTTTTTATTTTTTTGCCGTCACTTCTGAATCCAAACATAACATCCCTCGCCTTTTTAATTTACTTAATAATTTTATCACAAAAACTAGATATTAGCAATATATAATAAAAAGCAAAAAAATATCTATATAATCATTTTAAGATATGTTATAATTTTTTGTGAGCGGGGAGGTTTAAATGAATACTAAAAGATTAAAACAAACAATTATCCCTATGTTTGTTGTATTAATGTTTTTATTAGTTAACTATTTCGGCAATCAAATATATGCAGAAGCTTTTGGTAATCCTGGCATTGATTATAGTTATATATTTATAGACTTTAATAATTTAGTACCTTTTGTAAGTTGGCATATTTATCCATATATTATCGCTTATCCTTTTTGGTTTTTTTCATTTTTATATATCGGATATCGCTCTAAAAAAAATATGTATTTAATTTCTACGATCGCAATTATCACTTTTACGATTTGTGGCATTTGGTATTTCCTATGGCAATCTGATGTGGAAAGTTGGCGGGTTACTTCTGGTTTGTTTATTAATAATAATTATTTAACTCCGCGAACTGATTTAAATTTTACCGAATCTATAGTTATGTGGATATATCAATCAGCTGGTCCTAGAAACGCTTTACCTTCGATGCATACCTTAGCAAGTTGGATATGTGTTATCGGCGTTAGAATAGATAAAAAAATGCCTAAGATATCAAAAATAGCTATTTTTGCTTTAGCAATTTCAATAATTATTGCAACTCAAACACTTAAACAGCATTATGTTATTGATTTAATAGCCGGCTTATTACTAGGCGAAATTTTCTATTGGTTATTAAAAGATTCAGCAATTGTTAAAAAAGTTGGAAACTTTTTTGACAAACTAAATTATAAAACTGGTTTAATAAAAAAAGAAACTGAAATTAGCAACTAATTTCAGTTTTTTTTATTTGTTTTATTCTTCAATATCAATAATTCTTAGTGTATTTGTAAAACCATGTTTTTGACCCCAACCAGAGGTTATAACTAATGTAGCGCCAACTTCAAAACCAAAATCTTTAGCTACCTTAATTGCCACTTCATCGTGATATTTCAAATCAGTCACATTTTCTCCGATAGTTGCGAATACACCCCAATAATAAGATAATCGTTGACAGGTATCAATACTATTTGTTACTGCAATAATTGGAACACCAGGTCTAAATTTAGCCATCCTTTTTGCGGTTCCGCCGGTTTCTGTAAAAGCGATTATAACTTCTGCATGAGGTAAGGCTAGTACAGTTTGACTGACAGCTATTCCAATCGCATCATTAATTGTTGGATGAGATGTCTTAATTGATTTCTGTAATTTTTCCTCATAGTTGATTGTATCTTCAATAGCTTTAGCAATTGTATCCATTGTTAATACTGATTCAATCGGATAATCACCAGCTGCAGTTTCTCCAGAAAGCATAATTGCATCTGAACCATCTAAGATTGCATTAGCAACATCATTCGCTTCAGCTCTCGTTGGTCTAGGTGAAGTCATCATCGATTCTAGCATATGAGTCGCAGTAATAACTGGTTTTCCTAATTCATTCGCTTTAGCAATTATTTTCTTTTGATAAATTGGAACGAGTTGGGTAGATACTTCTACTCCTAAATCTCCTCTAGCCACCATAATCCCATCAATAACTTCTAAAATTTCATCAAGATTATCAACACCTTCTTGATTTTCAATTTTAGCAATCAATTCTATGTCTTCACGATTTTCTTCTTTCATAATTTTTTTAACAGCTAAGATATCTTCTTTTTGTCTTACAAAAGAAAGAGCAATCATATCAACATTAGCTTGT
This sequence comes from Bacilli bacterium, assembly GCA_018399755.1. Taxonomy (GTDB): domain Bacteria; phylum Bacillota_I; class Bacilli_A; order Izemoplasmatales; family Hujiaoplasmataceae; genus Hujiaoplasma. The sequence continues at coordinate 31,313 of JAGYOE010000007.1, read as the reverse complement.
GCTGCACATCTAATATCAGAATCATCTTTATCAGAAATAAACGGCATAGTTAATTTTGCGTTAGGAATATTTACGCCTTTCCTGCTTTGAATGACTCCAGAATTTGCAACCTCACAAATAAAACTATCTTTTGATTTTTCAATAACGTTTAATCGAATCTTACCATCATCAATTAACAAAAAATCCCCAACACTAATATCACTATATAATTCATCTGATGATATATGAAAAACCTTTTTTGTTCCTAGTATTTTTTCCTTTACAATCTTAACCTTATCGCCCTTTTTAAAACTAGCAAAATTATCTTTAAACATACCCGTTCTAACTTCTGGGCCTTGAGTATCGGCCATTATTCCGATATAACGATTAAGTTTTTTCGCTATAGAACGAATCAGCTTTATTCTCTTAGAATGCTCTTCATGAGATCCATGTGAAAAATTTAATCTAGCTACATTCATTCCGGCATTGATTATTTTTTCAATCATTTCTTCTGAATCTATTACTGGTCCAATTGTACAAATAATTTTAGTTTTCCTTTTCATTATTCCACTCCTTATTTATTAACCCATTCTAATCTTGCGCTATTTCTCTTTATTTTTATATCTGCTTGTTTATTAAAATGCTTTAGGTTAAATTCAATTCTCCTAATGTCTTTTGGCAACAATGAGTCTATTGTTAAAACATGATTATCAATTCTCAGTTTAGCTAAATGATAGACAATGTAATAATATATAGTTCCTGAAATGCCTAAGTTAATTCCTTGATTGTTTATATATAAACTAGGTTTATTTATACTTACAGAATCTAGAAAATTAGTCAGATTATCTTCATCAATAACTCTATATGTAACCAACGAAGATAATAATTTATTATAATTACTATCGACAAATTTATCTTGATAATAAGTTTTGTTTTTTTCTATAATGAAGTCGGCAAATTCTTGAGGAAATAAAATAAATAATAATAAAAGATCGTTTGTAATGTTTATTTTGTCATTAACCATTTCAAAATAGCTTGAATTCATATCATTATAAAACCCTTGGTATAATTGATAAATATAGTTATTATTATAGCCACGAAAATATAATTTCTTATTAACTGTTTTTACTTTGCTAAAAATATTTTTTAATTTATTATGATTGATAAGTTCTTCAAATTTAAGCCTATCATGTTTTTTATATAATTTAGTATATTTATTTAGTAATTTAAAACTATTTTTAATTAAATAATTTGTTAAACTATGATTATCAATATTTTGAATAGTATTATCAATATTTGAGACGTTTAAGATATCATACCGCGTTTTTTTACTATTTAACTTAGCATAATCAACATAAAAATTACATATCTCCATAAGCATTAAAAGACCACCATCTGATAAAATACTTATATCATGAGTACTCTCATAATATTGATCTAAGCTATATGCAATCAATCCATTTAAGTAAAGTTGTCGAAATCCCTGATTAAATTCTTCTAGTTCATCTAAATATAGTGCGCCTTTAAACTTTAATTTTTTGGCAACGCTTTTTGCAATAACCAAATCATCAATTCTTCTTTTTAAAATTTTTCTGGCATACTTTAAAGATGTATTTAAATAAAATTTACTAACAAAAATATCTTTTAACCAACTATCCCTATTATAATTACCATCAATCATACCAAATTTATTAGGAATATTAGTTAACATTTGATAAATGCTATAATTAACTAAATTGTTAACTTTTTGATTGCTGATGATATTAATTTGGCTTTCAGAAAATATTTCAGACCATTTTTTCTTATGGCTATTAAGCAAAGCTTTAAAGCCTTTATTTCTTCTTTTTTTAAGTTCTTTTCTAAATAATTTTTCGTTCTTAAATAAAATTCCCACATAATGGATTATATTATACTTGCGATTAGGAACTGCATTAATTTTATAATGTTCAATACTTTGATTTTTTTTATTATGATTTTTATGACGAAAGTTTTTCTTGTATATCATCATATGTTTTATTTTTAATTTTTCTTGATATTTAGCTGATACTAATTTTTCATGATTGCCACTGGATATTTTTGTTATTTTTAAATCTTTATTCAAACTATTATCTTCAATTCCATGATAAAAATCTAAATTAATTTCCTTATCAGTAAAAAAACTATACTGATGATAAATTATTGCTTGGTTTTCGTCTAAAAATTTAGTTGACTCAATTGTAATATTTACTCCATTAACGTTATAAGTGGTCTCTCTGAATAAAATATTACTATCTAAATTTAGCCATTGTTTATGTGATTTAGGTTTATTAAAACTTGGATGTAATATACTATCATTTGCTTTAATAATAGCGTAAAGTAAATTAAACCCAATTATTTCTTGTTTAGAAAATTCTTCCTCTAATTTTATTTTTAAAATTGGATTATTTTTACTAGATTCTTCTTCAAGTCCACCAAAATAAGAAAGTAAATGGTTAGATAGACTAAATTTTGCTCTTGTTAAGGCTAGATTTTTTATGTTTTTATTTTCAATCTTTAACAATAAGTCCACTTCCTTAATAATATAATATCTATATTATATCTTTTTTTTTAGAAATAACCAAGTTATCTTAAACAATTGTTTTGATAATAAATAATTATCTATATATTTATCTATTGGATGCTTTTATTTGTTGCTTTTTTACAAGTTATTTGGTAAAATATTTACGCTATTGCTTATGGAGGTGAAATCATGGCTAATAATAAACAACAAAAGAAAAGAAATACTCAAAATCAAAAAAAACGTCTTATGAATGCATCATTTAGATCATCGCTAAAAACAGCTATCAAGAAAGTTGAAACAGCTATTAATTCAGGCGAAAAAGATAAAGCAACCGAAGCTTTAAACAATGCTTATAAAAAACTAGATATAAGCGTATCAAAAGGCATACATCATAAAAATTATGCTGACAGACAAAAAGCTCGCTTATCAAGAAAGATTAATAATCTTTAAATTTTCATTGCGTTCGTAAAGCGAACGTTTTTTTATTTATATCAAAAAAATAACTCTACTTAAAATAGTAGAGTTTTTTTATATTTTTAAAAGAAATAATTCTAAACCTAATTTTTTATCGATTTTACCACTCTTTATTTGGTAATCTAAGTCATATAGTTGATTAATGTATTCTTCTAATAAAACTTCTTCAACTTCTTCAGCATTTTTCTTCATATAATACGCTCTACCACTTGAAATATTAAAGTATTTAAGGATATCTTTTTGATTATAACCCATTTTTAATAATGCTTTAGTATGTAGAATTTCAAGAAATTTATTGGTAATTGAACTTAAAATCCAAATAGGATTAGTATTAATCTGATTTAAATCCCGATATATTTCCATTAATTTAGTTTTATCATTATTAAATAAAGCATTCACTAAGTCATAAATATTCTCATCAATATCCTTACTAGTAATTTCTGATACCATATCTGAATTAATAATATCTTTTCCGTATGAAAAAGAAATTAATTTTTCCACCTCATTATTTAAACTATCTAAATCATGATTAATTCGGTTAACAAATTGAGTTAAGGCAAAAGGCTCTATTTTTAACTTGTTTTCTGCTAATGTTTCTTTTACAAAATCATATACATTTAGCTCTTTTTGATTATTATATTGTTTTGTAATGATATGCTTTTTTAAATATTTTACAATTTTACTTTGATTATCTAATTTATCGTACGGAGCTTGAATAACTAAAATGGTTTCTTTTACATTCATATCAAGAAAACGAATAAGGTCTTCAATTTCTTCTTTTGTGATTTTTGCTTGTTTGGTTAAGAAACTAGCGTTTTTTATAATTACACCCTTTTTATCAACTAAAAAAGGCAAAGTCAAAGCATTAGATAAAGCTAAATGTATTCCTTCTTCTTCTGCATCATATGTTTCAATAGCATCTTCATTAATGCTATTTTGAACAAAGATTTTCTTTGTCTGTTTTTTTATTAAAAAATTATCATTGCCATAAAACAAAAAGCAATTATTATTCATAATATCACAACCTTATCGCTTATTAATTATATTATAACATGTAAAATATAAGTATACATTATGAAATAGATTAAATTCTAAAATGTTTTTTACTTTCATAATAATATTTTGTATACCGCCAGTTATTAAAATAATAAATTGTGATTGTTCCATTTTCTTTGGTAATGTGTATATTAACATCTAAATTTTTTAAACGATTAATAACGCGTTCATCAGGCAAGCCATAAGCATTTTTCCCAACCGATATATAAGCGTTTTTTGGTTTTATTTTCTTTAAGAATTCTTCTGTACTAGAAGAAAAGGAACCATGGTGTGATAGTTTTAATTGGTCAACTTTAATATTATAATTATTAATTAATTTCGTTTCTATATCTGCTTCTATATCTCCACTAAACAACCAAGATTCATTACCAATTTCCCCATATAAAACTAAAGAATTATTATTTTCGTTTGATAATTGATTATCGCCATTTAAGACAAACAACTCAATATTATTGCAATGAATTGTATCACCAACTTCTAAAATTATTTGTTTATCAGTTGGTATTTCAGGAAAATAATTATTTACATAAATCTTTTTTACGTTAATTTTGCTTATTATATCATTAATTTCTCCGTAATGATCTATATGTTTATGTGTTAAAACAACATTATCAAGTTCTCTAATATTTGAACCTAAAAAATAGTTAATTAAGTGATCATATTCATCATCGTTTCCTGTGTCAATAAGCATATTGCAGCCATTATTATGCAAATGTATCGCATCACCTTGATTAACATCTAAAATTCTTACAAAACTTAATTTTGGAATATAACTAAAATTACCAATAATCAAGATAAAACATAACAATATACTTACATATCGATATCGATTTTCTGTTTTAAAACGCGTAATAGTTAATACCAGTAATATCCAATATCCTAATTTAAAGAAAGGATTAATAATATTAAAAGAAATATAAACATTTATATTTTCTATATCTTTTAGTAATATTTCAAAATATTTGATTATATTTTTGTAAAAATAATTAAATTTTGGAAATAATATTACTAAAAATGCCCCTGGCAACAATATGTAACCCACAATTATAACGAAAATTACATTAACAAAGATATTTAACAACCCAAATTCCTTATTCATTTCTAAAAATATAGGTAAACCAAAAAGAGTTGCAATAAAACCTAGTTGAAAAATTTGTTTTATTTTTTCGTTATTATTTATAAAAGAACTACTAAATAATATGGAATAAGCAATTATGTAAGAAAACTGAAACCCAATATTGAAGATTATATTAGGATTAATTATTATAAATATTAAATAAGAAAATGCCATTACATCTGAGCGTGTTAAAACGAGGTTATTTTTTTTAACATATATTATTGCTGCCATTAAAAATCCCGCTCTGATAATTGGAATATTAAAGCCCGTGATAATAATATATAAACTGATAAACAGATAAATTATTAAATTATAAGTTTTTCTTCTTAAATAAAAAAGCTGCATAAATTTATTTAAAAAACCAACGATTAAGGCTAAATGCATACCTGAGATAGCAAATAAATGAGATATACCTATTCTATTGCTTTTTTCAATTACATCAGAATCAATATCAGTTTTATTCCCTATTACAAACATTTTTAAGTAACTCGAAGTTGATTCAAAGTTATTATCTAAATATTTAGTTATTTTATACCTAATAATTCTAATATTAAAAGTTTCATCAATCTTTGATATATTTTCTGCATCAATTATTCCAATAATATTTTTGGATTGTAAATATCTATTATAATCAAAATTATGAACTATATTATAACTATCATAATTGTAGTATATACCACTAATCTTAATAATTGTTCCTGGTTTTACGTCCTTATTATCTTCGAGATAAACTAAATATTTATGTTTTGATTTTATGATTATATAATCATCATATATTTCATATACTTCCGCCTCTAAAGGCAAAGTTTCTTTTTTTCTATCTTCTAAAAAGTTTATTCTTAAAAATAAAACTATCAATAAAATTAGAGCCAATAAAAACAAATTATTGGCTTTTTTAGATAAATATATTAAATATACTATTATTAGTATTAATAACCAAGAATAAGTAAATACAAATAAAAATAGTGTCGCTAATATTACAAGGTGAGAATACTTAGAACTATTAGACAGTAATATTGTCTTTAATTTGTTCATAAATACTTTCTTTTATCCCTGATACATTCATTATTTCTTCAGTTGTGCTAAAACCATTATTACTATTTCTATATTGTATAATTCTTTCGGCTAAAATACCCCCAATTCCATTTAAGTTTTGTAACGTTTCTAAATTGGCAGTATTGATATTTATTAATCCTTGAGAATTACTTGGATCTTGAACAAAATTTAAACTAGGTATAGTAATAATCGTCCCTAATTGAATATCTTGATCATAGTTAATGTTTTGTGCATCTGCATTTAAAGTTAATCCTCCGGCAATAATTATAGCTTCTATGACATTTATATTAGAATTCACATAATATGTTCCAGGTTGTTGAACTTCACCCGTAATTGAAATATATATTTTATTATCACTGTCTTCTTTACTAGGAATATAAATAACTTCTTCATCTTGTAAAATCTTTGTTAGATTTAGATTTTCTGTATCAGCATCATTGGTAAATCCTCCTGCTTTATTAATAAGCATTATAAGTCTAGAATCAGGTAATAAAGCATAGATGCCAGGCTGAAATATTTCTCCTTCTATTTGTACATAAATATAATCATTATCATCAATTTTTTCGGGAATGATAATTAGTTGTTCATTAGTTAATATATCAGCTAAATTAATCTGTTCTCGATCAGCATCAGGTTTTAAACCACCAGCTAAATCGATTAAATCTTTTATTATACTACCTTCTTGCAAATAATAAACACCAGGATATTTTATCTCTCCTTTTATATCAACTGCAATTATCTCTTCATCATTTTTATTTTTTTCGATGATAATTAATTCCTCGTCATTAATTACTTCTGATAAATTTATTTCTTGATAAGAAGCATCTTTTGTTAAACCACCAGCTTTATTAATAACATCTATTAATCTTATAATATCAGTAAAATAATATACTCCAGGATTGGTAATCTCCCCTTTTATATCAACTGCTATTTCATTAACTTCTTCATCCTTTGTGGGAATTTCTATTACTTGATTACCTGTCAACAACTCCACTAGTGATACATTTCTAGTATTTGCTTCTTCAGTTAATCCTCCAGCTTTGTCGATTAAATCCATTACAATTGTTCCTTCACTTAAAACATAAACGCCTGGATTATTTACTTCACCTTTTATTTCTACATTTATTAAGTTTTCAGTTTTAGTTTCTAGTTTTGGAATTACTATTTGTTGACCATCTGCTAATTTTTTAGCCAAATTTATTTGATATAAATCTGCTTGATTAGTTAAACCACCCGAGATATCTATTAAATCATTTACTATTGAATTTTCGTTCATCTCATAAACGCCTGGATATTTTACTTCTCCTCTTATTTCAACTGCAATGTTTTTTAAAATAATACTATTATTTGATTCATCTAAGTTTAGTTTAGGAATTATTACTATCATTTCATCAGTTAATTTTTTTGCTCGATTAATTGATGAAGTATCAGCATTTTCAGTTAAACCTCCAGCAGTATTAATTAAATCAACCACACGAAAATCTTGAGTTACATTATAAATACCTGGAATATTTATTTCCCCTTTAATTTCTACAGTAATTTCACTACTTTCTTCAATATCAACAAATTCTTCATTATTTAAGATTTCTTCGTGATTATTGGTTTCTTGAAAATTGTTAAAATAAATAAAACCAATAACTCCGACCATAATTAATATTATTCCTAAATTATTTTTAATAAACTTCATATTATCACCTCATAAAAATACTACTATTAAGGCAATAATTTTCTTTATAAAAAAAATAATACTTAAAATTAAAGTATTATTAGTTATTATTTTCATTTTTTTGAATAACAAAAATTTTTCTTTCTGGTAAAGACTTAGAATCTAAAAGAGTAAATCCAACTTTTTCAAAGATTTTTTCATACTCAATATATTCATGGGTTTGTTCATGTATTTTAATTACTTGACCATCAGAATCTTCATCGTTTAATTTAATCGTATGAATTATGCTATGGGGTTTTTCCCCTTTTTCACTTTTCCACCGGAAATTATATTCTTTATCAACTTCATTATAGCCATCAAAAGCATCAATAAAATCAACTGATAACACATCAAAGATAAAAACGCCATTTGATTTTAAACTATTATAAATATTTGTAAAACCAAATTCGACATCTTCTAAATCGGATAAATGATTAATTACATCCATTGAAGCAACTATTAAATCAAAATTGTAATCAATTGGATCGAGCATATCATAGACTCCAACCTCAATATCAAAGCCTTCGCTATTTGCTCGTTGAGTAACAATATGTAACATATTTTCGGATAAATCAGTTGCGACAACATCATAACCCAATCTAGCTAGTTCTAATGATAAATTGCCTGTACCACAACCAATATCTAAAACAGAGCCAATTGTACTATATTTATTAATATAATCTAAATATTGTTCATAAACCTCTTCATCAATAAATGCATCATAAAAATTTGCTAAATAATCATATTCCATCATTTAAATCCTCTGGTTCCAATTTTTTTCTATCATAAAATAATTTTTCGATTTGATAGTTTTTTCTAGTTTCTTGATGCATTACATGTATAATAATATCTTTTAAATCAATTAATACCCAACGACTATTAGTATCATTCTCGATATGATAGTTATCATCTTCGCTTAAAATATTTTTAATAAATTCTATTGATGAATGAGCTTGTCTTTCATTTGAAGCAGATGCAATTATTTGATAATCAAAAAAGGGAGATTGTCCTTTAAAATCATAAATAGTAATATCAAATAATTTTAAATCCGTTAAAGTATCATATACTTTTTTTAAACTAACGCTCATTAATTTCCTCCATTTTTCTCTTGTAATATTCTAAAGCCTCTATGCTTAATTCTGATATCGGTCGTTTTTTTATTTTTAAATATTCAATAGTTTTATATAGAATTTCATAGGTTGCTTTATCTAAGTTTAATTTTGCTAATTTTCTTAAATCATCATCAGCAAATAATCTAGTTTCTTCAATATAATCACTAATAAAAATGATTTGTTCTAGCTTTGACATTGTTTTTCTACCACTACAGTGATAAGATATTGCATTTAAAATATTTCTATTTGTAATTTGGAATTTTTCTATAGCTAATTGAGCAGCTGAATAAGCATGCAAACAAGATTTTGGTACTAAATTAATTTCCTGCTTCGAAAAACTCTTACTTGCTAAATCAAGATTTTCTTTATAGGAAAGTCTTTTAGTAACATCATGTAATAAAGCTGAAACTCTTACATGAAATATATCTATTGCATAAATTTCAGCTAAGCTAATAGCCATTTTTTCGACACTAAAAATATGCTTAAGCCTTTTTTTATCATCTTTAAATTCAATATTTAAAAAAGCTTTTATTTTTTCTATTAGTAATTCATCTATCATATAATCGCTAACCTTGTATATACCCCAACTACAAATGGAGCATAAGCTCTAATACAAAATGGAGCTCTTAAAGTTACAAAGCCTAATCCAGAAAACACAACATCGTATTTTTGATTATCTCTAATTCTAAACTCGTGATATACCCATTTTGGTAGTCTTTCATCTATTGAAGTTGGTGGTGAAAGTAAAGAATAAAGTTTGTCTTTATATAGACGATCAGCATTATTTGTTCTTGTTCTATGTATATTCAACTTATTAGAAAAATAAGTTACAACATTGATAACATCACATGTTTCACCAGAAATAATATCTAATCTGGCTAACCCTCCAAAAAATAAAGTTTGTTCTTCGTTAAGTTGAAAAACAAGAGGCTTAACCTCTTTTTGAGGATAGGTTAGTTTATATGATTTGCGAGATAGATAATGCATATATTGATGTTTATTTATTACTCCAGGAGTATCATATATTATTGACCCATCTAATAAATTGAATCCAATTAAACCAATAGTAGTTTGTGGCGAAACAGATTCAGTTACAATATCAGAAGCCACTCCTAAATATCTTTTTAAGATCTGATTAATGATTTTTGATTTTCCTACATTTGTAGACCCAACTATATATACATTTCTTTTACCTTTATACTTATAAATCAAACGCATTAATTCGTCAAAATTATCGCCATATTTAGCAGAAACCAAAACGCTATCTAAAACACTAAAACCTTGATTTTTCAACATTAATTTTAACCAACTAATGATTTTTTTATACTTAACATTTTTAGGCAATAAATCAACCTTATTACCAACTAATAAAACATCTTCTTTATTTGTTAATGTCTTTATTGCAGGAACAAATGAACCAGAAAAATCAAAAATATCAACTATTTTCACAATTAAAGCGTCTTCATTTTTAATTTTACTTACAACATCTAAAAATTCTCTATTTGATACCTGGTAACGAAAATTATCAGAATAATTTCTTATCCTAAAACACCTTTGGCAAACTAGTTCTTCATCAGGTTTACTTTCCCGTAATTCATCACTTATATAGCCTGGTAAAGTATCATCTTTATTTTGAATTTTTGCGCCGCATCCACTGCAATAAGTATCAATCATAGTTTACCTCTTTTCTTCTAAATGTAGTTTATTATAAAAATCTATATCTGTTTTCTTTAACCTTTCAAGAACTTTTCTTTCCATACGTCGATTAATTTTTGTATACCATTTTTCTGTTCTTCTTTTTATTGCATTAACAACTATTACATAAAAGCACATTTTTTTACCACCAAAAACATCAGTCATAAATTGATCACCTATTAAGCAAACGCTCTTAGGTATGGGATTATCCAGCTTTTTTAAAGCTCTTCTAAATCCACTTTTCAAAGGTTTTTTTGCGCTATATATATAATCACAATTTATCGTCTTGCTAAAAGACTTAACCCTAGGTTCTCTATTATTTGAGATAATAAGTACTTGAAGGTTTAAGTCTTTTATTTTTTTAATTAAATTTTTAAGTTTTTCTGTCGGAAGGGTTTCTTCATAAGATACTAATGTATTATCTAAATCTAAAAGAATATATTCAATTCCGATTTTTTTTAAATAGTTAAAATCAATATCATAAATTGTCTTTTTATATTGATTCGGATAAAAATATTTTTTCTTTAAAAAAATTTCAAGCATTATATCCTCCGTCACTACATAATATTATACCTAAAATATTGAAAAAAGTCTATTTTTTTAAAGCCAAACTAAATTTATAGCTTCTAATAGTGGATATTTTTTATTAAATTGTTCAATTGCTTGTGATCTTTTTGATAATTTGGATAGATACTAATTAATTCTTGATAAAATAAATGAGAATGATTATTGATTTTTAAATGTGCTAATTCGTGGTATAAGACCATTTCTAGATATTTTAAGTCAAATCGAGTTAAAATAGAATTAAGTTTAATAATTTTTTTTCTTCTATTACAACTGCCTAGTCTTGATTTCATCAATTGACTTTTAATAATTAAGTTGTTTACTTTAAAATAATTAAAGGAGTTTTTATTAAGAATTTCTTTTGCTTTTGTAATCGTTAAATTTATATAAAATTTTTCGATTAATTTTTTATCAATAGTATTTTTATTAATTATAAATTTATTATTATCAAAACAAATATATTTTTTTTGTTTTTCATTAATAGTAACAGGAAATTTTTCTCCTAAAAAAAACATACTTTTTTTACTATATAAAAAAATTGGTTCTACTGTTAAACGAGATAATATCCAAGATTTTTTATTATTTATAAAAGCTTCAATTGTTTTCTTTTTAGTTTTTTTATTACAAGTGACAACTATTTGACCATTTTCAATTCGCAAGTACATGTGTTTAATATTTTTGAAAAAAACTTGATAATTTATTGGATAATTATCAAGTATAATTTTATTCATTAAATTAGTTTAAGAAACTCCATAACAAAATTAGAGCTCTTTCTAGCAATTTCTTTTGAAAGTTTTAAATATGAATTTGTTTGAAGATTATCTTCAACAATATCAGAAATACCACGAATTGAAATAAATGGTATATTAAATTTATGAGCTGTAATAGCTATTGCCATTCCTTCCATTTCACAAGCTAAAATATCATCTACGTTTTTACTTATTTTGTCTAAATATCTTAATTTAGTAACAAATTTATCACCAGAAACTATATTACCAACTCTATATTTGTAATTTAAATCATCAAATACAGCTCTTGCTTTATTAAGTAATTTCTCATCAGTTTTAATAATTAGTGGATCTTCTCCCATTTTTCCATAAGGAGTTTCATCGATAGCTGTTAAAGATACATCAAAGTAAGATAATCCTTTAGCAATAATAATATCTCCTAACTCAGTTGGTTTTAATCCTCCAGCTACACCGGTATTGATAATTGAGTCTACTTTATAGTAATTAGCTAAGATAGTTGCTGTAATAGCAGCATTAACCTTGCCTATATCTGACTTAACAATTACAACTTCTTTATCTTGAATTTTTCCTAGATAAAAAGTTTTATCACCAATTAATTCCGTTTTTGCAATAACCATATTTTCAAAAAAGAAATTTAATTCAATATCTAGTGCTCCAATAATTCCTACCACGATATCGCCCTTTCAAAAAAATTATTTTACATCTAATATTTCAACGTTAATTTCTTGTCCAGTTTCAGCTTTGTAGTGAATAGTTTGTCCTTTTTTATGACCAATAAGTGCTTTTCCTAGAGGTGATTCATCAGATATTTGATTATTTAATGGATTTGCTTCTACAGCACCTACTATTTTAAATGTTTTTTCAATATTTTGTTTAATGAATTTAATCTTTACTTGTTTCCCTAAAGTTATTAGTCTTGATCGATTATTTTCATTAATTATTGTACTATTTTTTAAAATGTTTTCAATTTCTTTAATTCTCGCTTCAATACGAGCTTGTTCATCTCTTGCAGCATCGTAATCAGCGTTTTCTGATAAGTCTCCTTGAGCTCTTGCCTCTTTTAAATCATGTAAGTTTTTTTCCCTAATAGGGCCTTTTAATTCTTCTAATTCCTTTTTGTGTTGTTCATAACCCGATTGAGTTAATTTATACTTATTCTCCATATTATTCTCCTTTACTTTTAATATTATATCATATCTAAAAAAATATCATAATTTTTAATTTAATACTTTTCTAACCATACTGTTTTTTTCAATTGAAATAGGTAATTTTATTTTAATTATTTGCAATGGATGTCTAGCTGCATCTATCTTATTATTTTCTTCATCAAATAACTCTTTAGCAATAAACTGAATTATAGTTTTATTCGGCATTAATATTTCAATTTTATCACCTGGCTGAAAATAATTTCTTTGTTGAATAATTAAAGTTTTAGTTTCGTTATGATAATCTTTAACAATACCAATAAATTCTTTCGTAGGTGATTCGCTCCGGCTATTATATAGTTGTTGCATTGTCGTTGTATCTCCACCAAAAAAGCCAAATGAAGTAAGCCTATTTTCAGCCTTTTTCAGTTCTTCCTGATAAAGAGATACTTCTCTTAAATAACCATTATAATAATCATCAATCATTCTTCTATAAGTATTTATTACCGTTGCAATATAATGAATAGATTTCATTCTGCCTTCTACTTTTAAAGACGCTATATTAAATTCTAATAAATCTTTAATATAATTAGTTGCCTCTAAATCTTTTGAAGACATTTGGAAATCAAAGTCTTCAGAAATCAAATTAGCCTTTTCATATAAATTATAAAGCCATCTACATGAATGTGCACATCCACCTCTATTAGCATCTCTTAATACCATATAATTTGATAATGTACATCTACCCGAATAAGAAACACACATTCCTCCGTGAATAAACACTTCTAAATCGGCTTTTGTATTTTTATTAATAGTATTAATTTCAACTAAAGATGTTTCTCTAGCTAATACAACGCGTTTAATCCCTTGATCATAAAAGAAATTAGCTAATAAAGAATTCGCTACTGAAAATTGGGTTGAAAGATGTATTTCTAGATTAGTAAGTTCTTTAGCTTTTTCAATAACAAGCATATTTGAACAAATAATTGCATCTACATTTATTTTTTCTAATTCCAATAAATATTTATCTAACCCTTTGTTATCTTCATCATGAAAAACAATATTCATAGTAACGTATACTTTTTTATTAATGCCATGAGCAAAATCAACTAATTCTTTAATCATTGAAAGATCAAAGTTTGATGCTCGTGCCCTTAAAGAGAATTGTTTTCCGCCAATATATACTGCATCAGCTCCATAAATCAGCGCAAATTTTGCTTTTACTAGATTACCTGCGGGTGCCAATAACTCAGTCTTCATTGCGATCACCCTTAACTTTCTCTGTAGGCAAATAGTAAAATCCCTTATCAAAATTATCATACTTGCTTAAAAATTCTCTTTGATATGCTACATTTTTATAAGCTTTAATTGCATCATAATATTCTTGATCATCGATAAATAATCTTTCTATAAATAAATCTTTAACACTAATTTTAGTAAATTCTTTAAATGATTCTAATTTTTTATTTCTAAAAATATGTGTGCCAAAACCATCTTCAATTATAGGGTAAAAGGCTGCTTTACGCGTTTTTTCATTTAAAACAAAATTATGATTATTTTTAATATTATTAGGTTTAATGTTTTTATGCTTATAATAATTTGTAATCAGTTTGCGTTTAGAATAAAACATATCCAAATAACCATGCCCAATAATAGAATACTCTAGATTATAATTATTACTATTTACAATTTGGGTAATTTCAGAAAATGTAATTTCTTTAGATAAGGTGATACCTTTAATTTTATTATTAAAATAATATGCATCATAACTGTTTGTGTTCATTGTGCCTGGTTGATATATGATTTTATTTTCTAAATTAAATTTTTTCGCAATAACATATACAGTTAAATCATAAATCACAATCCCTTGTATTTTTTCATCTTGAAGTTTTGAAAATAAAGCTTCAACTTTATTAATATCATCTTCATGAATTATTTTATTTAATAATAAATATACATGTTTATTAAAATTATTTATTTTTTTAGTTACTTCTATTAATTCATTTATACTAAGTGGATAAATTGATTTTGTAGTTAGATTATTAACATCAAGTAAAAAAACATTAACCCCTAAATCAACTAATGTTTTAATTTCGTCTTTTGTTTTTAATCTAGCAACTATATTCAAAATATACACCTTTATTTCTTTATTGAGATTGAAATTCCATCTCCTATATTATATATATAACTATCAAAATTTTCTTGATTAATTAAGTATTGATTAAATTTATCAATCTTTTTTACTAATTGTCTTCTATTACGACTTTTTATTAATTCTGGTTCATTTACCTGTCCTTTAAACAATAAATTATCACAAATTATTAGCCCATTCGATTTTAAATTTTTAGTAAATTTATCAAAAAAATTAATATAAGATGCTTTAGCGGCATCAATAAAAATTAAATCAAAATCATCTTCAGGAATAGAAGCATTATTCGCATCAGCAATTATTAAATTAATTCTGTTACTTAAATTAGCTTTCTTAATGTTTTTAAGAGCTAATTTTGCGATTTTTTCATCTCGTTCAATTGTTGTTATTGTGACATCAGTAAAAAGCGCCATTAGTATTGAACTATAACCAATAGCACTACCTATTTCTAAAACTTTTTTTGAAGAATGTATTTTTATTAATTGAATTAAAAAATGAATTCCTTCATTAGTAATAATAGGGATTTTTAAATTATTAGCTTGACTTAACAAAGATTTTACTATATCGTTATTAAAATCTTTATTAATTTCTGCTAGATATTTATTAACCATTTACTCTTCGTTATCTTCTAAAAAACTTTCTAGTACTTCTTCAATTAAATCCCATTCAGCATCAGTTTCAATTTGTTCTAATTTTCCTTCTTCACCATCTTCTGGATCAAAGCTAGCTGCGTGATATTCTTCATTATCATCATCTTCCATTTGATATACCACATAAGATTTGTTGAACTCATCAGATTCAAATGTCATTATTATTCTTGCGCGAATCTCATTTCCTAATTCATCTGTTAATATTAGTGTATCTTGCATTTCTTCCATTTCTTTCCTCACTTTCTACTATCTAAATAGCTTTGCAAAATTATTGTTGCGGCTATATAATCTACCTTTTTCTTGCGTTTTTTTCGACTTAAATTGGCACTAATCATAACTGATTGTGCAATTTTTGAAGTTAATCTTTCGTCCCATAATACAACTTCAACATTAAATGCTTCCTCTAGTTTTTCTTTAAAATCTATGCTTATTTTTGCTTGTGAACCTATCGAACCATCCATATTTTTTGGCAATCCCAAAACAATTTTTCCATATTCATTAATGTCAATAGCAGATTGAAGTTTCTTTATTGCTGTATTATAGTTTAACGAGTCAAAGGTAATTGTTTTTACCATTGTTGCGACTGTTTTGGTTGTATCAGAACTAGCAACCCCAAGAGTTTTTGAGCCTAAGTCAAGGCCAAGAATTTTCATAATACAATCTCCTTAACATATTCAATAGCTTGAGGAATTTTACTTGTATCTTTCCCTCCGGCTTGAGCGAAATCTTTTCTTCCGCCACCTGATCCATCACAAATTTTAGCAGCTTCCTTAACTATTTTCCCCGCATCTAAAGATTTGTTTGCACTTTTTGCGACAAAAATAACTTTTTCATTTATTTCAGAAGCTAATAACACGAATCCATTATCTAGTTTCTCAATCAATTTATCCGCTAATTGCTTTAAAGCTGACCCATTAATTCCTTTTAAACTAGCAATTATATTATTACCAAAAGTATATTTTGAAAAATCATCGATACTTTTAAGGCTTTTTTCTTGTTTCTTCTTATTAAATTCTTTTTCTAATTTTTTAACAGCTTGTTGTAAATCTTTTAGTATTTCTCGTTTATTTATAACATCTTGATAGCTGCCAATCGGACTATAATTATAATCATACTCAAAGGTAAGTTCTATATTTTTGCTTTTTGCTTCAAATAAAATATTGTTTGCCTTATTTTTTAAATTTTGGATATCATCATTTATCCCGGTTAGTTCATCAGAAATATTCATAGCTAAATCATTAGCTAAAGCTTCTATACGATAAATTCCCGATCCAATTGAATAAACAGATTTTATTGCAAATCTTTCAATATCTTGTATATCCTTAACATGAGTTCCCCCACATAAATCAAGTGTGTACTTTAAGTCGACAGTCCTAACTTTATCGGTGTATTTCTCTCCAAATTCTGCAATAGCACCTTTTGCTTTTGCTTCATCTACAGATAGTATCATTGTATTTGTTTTATATCTATCATTAATCATTTGGTTAACAGCTTTTTCTATTTTTAAAATTTGTTCGTCAGAGATAGATTCATAGTGATTAAAATCAAATCTTAAACCCTCACTTGATACATATGAGCCTTGCTGACTAATATGTTTACCTAGTAAATCTCTTAGAGCTTTAAATAACAAGTGTGTAGCTGAATGATGATATTCTGTAAAGCTACGTTTTTCTTCGTCAACACTTGCTCTAACTGTTTGTCCCTCTAAATCATTGGATATATTTTCTTTTGCTTTATGAATAAATTGTCCATTAGGAAGTTTTTCTACATCTATTATAGTCAATTTAATTTCATCATTATATATATAACCTACATCAGATACCTGCCCGCCTGAAGTAGCATAAAACGGTGTTTTATCTAATACTATTCCTTCCGGAAAAACCTTGATAACTTTTGCAACTTCATCCAAACGATCATAACCTACAAAAACAGATTTATCTGTAAAATTTAAGTATTCTTGATTTTGTGAAGCTAAAGAAGACTCTTCATTTCTAGCACTTCTAGCTCTATTTTTTTGCTTTTGCATTTCTTCTTTAAAACCAACAATATCAACTTCGAAACCTTCTTCTTCAGCATATTCTTCAGTTAATTCTAGTGGAAATCCATAAGTATCATATAAAACAAATGCATCTTTACCTGATATTTCTTTTTTATTTGCTTGTTGTAATATTTCTTGAAGTTTTTGTTCACCAGAAGCTAAAGTTTCTAAAAATTTAATTTCTTCACTATTTATAATTTTCTTAATAATAGTTTCTTTCTCTAAGATGCTTGGATAAAAATCTTTCATTAACTTAACTACTTCCGTAACTAAATCAGTTAGGAAAGGTTTTTTAATACCTAATTGCTTACCATGCTTGACAGCTCTTCTTAGAAGTCTTCTAATCACATAGCCTCTACCTTCATTAGATATCATAGCTCCATCATTAAGTGCCATCGTAATTGTACGGATGTGATCAGCAACAATCTTAAATGATTTTTGTCCAGTATATTCAATATTTACAATATTTGAGAATCGATTAATTATAGGTAAAAACAAGTCAGTTTCAAAATTAGTCTTTGCATTTTGAAAAATTGATGCAAATCTTTCTAATCCAGCTCCAGTATCTATATTTTTATTAGGTAATTCAGGATAATCTTCACGCTTCTTTCCTTCAATCGCATTATACTGTGATAATACAATATTCCAAAGTTCTACATAACGATCGTTTTCAATATCTTTTTTTATTGTTTCAGTTGTATAGTTTCCAAAATCCGCTCCACGATCAAAAAATACTTCTGTACACGGACCACATGGCCCAGTACCAATTTCCCAATAATTATTTATTGAGGCTATTAAATGAGATTCTTTTATCCCTTTTTGAATCCATTTTTCATAAGTTTCCAAATCACTAGGATAATAAGTAAAATATAGTTTATCTAATGGCAAATCAAAATACTTTTTGCTAGTTAAAATTTCATATGCATAATCAATTGCTTTATCTCTGAAATAATCACCAATAGAAAAATTACCCATCATTTCAAAAAATGTGTGATGTCTTGCAGTATTTCCAACATTTTCAATATCATTTGTTCTAATGCATTTTTGAATATTAACAATTCTTGGATTCTTTGGCACAACTCTTCCATCAAAATATCTTTTTAAAGCAGCAACTCCCGAATTCATCCATAGTAAAGTTGGATCATTATTTGGAATTAATGATGCACTTTCTTCTACTCTATGACTTTTGTCTTTAAAGAAATCTAACCAAATTTGTCTAATTTCATTACCTGTTAATCTTTTCATATTTATCACCTCATGCAAAATAAAAAGAATCGTCCTAAAAATATCTAAAGGACGATTAATCGCGGTACCACCTTAATTCTAGTTTCCTAGCACTCTTTGCTCTTAACGCGAGCGGCGTGTGCGATTAACACCTCTCAGAAGGAGCTTCATAAATTATAAATGTTTAGTTTCACCAAACCTAAACTCGCTATAAAAATTATAATTTATTACTTATCTTCATCATAGATTTCAAAATTATTATACAATATTTATTTTCTATTTGCAAATAATTATATGCCTAATCAAGAAAATCTTCTATTCTAGTTTTCTGATTATTATTAGTTTTAGTTTCAGACTCTAAAAACCTTAATAAATTTGTTGATCTTTTCCGGTCATTTCCCAATACGCCTCGTTTATATGCTTCAAAATTTCCTACCATTATTAACATATCTTTAGCTCGAGTAATCGCTGTATACAATAATTTTTTTCTTAACATAATTGTATATGCATTAGCTAAAGGCAAAATCACAATTTTAAATTCTGAGCCTTGAGACTTATGAATTGAAACAGCATAGGCTAAGGTTAAATTATCCAATTCTTTCATATTATATTTAACAAAGTTTCCAGAAAAATCAACAATTAATTCTTTTTCATCATTTATACCAACAACAATACCTTGATCACCATTCATAACATTTTTTTCTGGTTGATTAACAAGTTGCATTACTTTATCTTGATAATAGAATTTTTTCCCGCGGTACTCAATTTTAAGATGTTTATTCTCAGAATTAAAAGTAGCTTGAATTAAATCATTTAATCTATCAATACCATTATAACCTCTATACATTGGTATCAATACTTGAATATCTTCAAGTAATTGATATCCATGATTTATAGTTCTTTCAATTAATTTTAGTATTTTAGCGCTAATATATTCATCCTTTGTTCTAATAAACACACGATCTTCAAACTTATCAAAAATATCTCTTGATATTTGTTTTTCTAACACATCATAAGCTAAGGAAATAATGTGTGAATCTTTTGCTTGCCGGTGAATAATATCTAACCTTTTAACTGGAAATAAATTAGATAAAATCAAATCATTTAAAACGTCTCCTGGACCTACAGAAGGAAGTTGGTTTGCATCTCCCACTAAAACAAGTATAGTTGATTTTTTGATAGCACTTAATAAGCGTTTCATCAATAAACAATCAATCATTGAAGCTTCATCTAGAATGATTAGTTTTACTTCAATTTGATTGTCCGTTCCATATTTAAACTGCCCATCAAAATCATAACCTAGAAGTTTGTGAATAGTTGTGGCTGGTAAAGTTGTAGCTTCTGTAAGTCTTTTTGCAGCTTTTCCAGTAGGTGCTGCAAGTTTGATTAGTTCTGTATCAATTTGGTTATTTCTTAACATTTTATAAACATCAACAATTCCTTTTATAACAGTAGTTTTTCCTGTTCCAGGTCCTCCAGTAATAATACTGAAGTAATTATTTAACGCTAATGAAATAGCTTGCTTTTGAGCTTTGGTGTAAGTAATATTATTCATTTGTTCAAAATTAACAATTAATTTCGCTAAATCATTAATATGTTCTTGTTTATAATTTAACTCCATTGATTTTCTAGCAATAAATTTTTCTGCAAAATATAAATAACTTAACGATATCAGATTTTCTTCTTCAATAACTTTAGCTTTCTCAATTAATTTATTTAAAAGTTTTTCTACCTTATCATACTCAACTATTTTTTCGCTACCGCTATTTAGATAATTTAAAGTATAATCTAAAAGCCTTGCTTTTTTTAGATAGGTATCCCCATACTTACTCATATATTCATTTAAAAGATAATATATAACAGCTTGAATTCTTAAATCAGAATCATAATCAAAACCAATTTTTAAGCCTATTTCATCAGCTCTTTTAAATCCAATACCTTCAATTTCTTCCATTAATATATAAGGGTTTTCTTTAATAATTTCTTTGGTTTCTATACCATAATTTGAGTAGATTTTCATAGCCATATTAGGTGAAATAGAAAAACCATATAACCATATTAAAGTGTTTTCCATTTCTCTATTTTCTATAATTCCGTTATAGATTATAGATTTTAATTTTTTGTTTATTCTCGGAATTTCATTTAATATTTCTTTATCTTCAGCAATTAAATCTAAAGCATTAAGTCCTAGTTTATCAATTATTTTCTGAGCTGTTTTTACTCCAACACCTGAAAAAATATCACTTGATAAATAATCAACTAAACCATCATATGTATTATCAATAATTCTTTCAAAACTACTAGCGTTAAATTGCATACCATATTTATCATGATGTCTTATTTCTCCTTTAAAACGATATTCTGCATTTACCTCTAACTTAGGAAAAAACCCACAAACTACTATTGTGGGTTCGTAACGAATTAATTCTGGGTCATCCGTGTTATTAATATTCACTTTAATCACGGAATAAGAATTTTCTTCACTATAAAATAAATATCTTTTTATAGTACCTTCTACAAAACTCATATAACGCCTACTTATTCATATATTCCTCAATATCATCAATTTCTTTAATAATATCTTTACTTAAGTTTTCATATCCATCTTCTGTGACCAAAATATCATCTTCAATTCGTATGCCTATTTTTTCTTCTTCGATATAGATACCAGGTTCAACTGTCAATACCACTCCTGGTTCTATCTTTTTAGAATAAGTACCTACATCATGTACATCTAAGCCAAGATAATGACTTACTCCATGATAATAATACTTAGAAATTTCAGATTTATCTTTAATTATGTTTAACTTAATTAATCCTTCAGCCAATTTATCTTTGGCAAAGTCATTTAATTCTTTAACATATATTCCTGGTTTTACCTGTTTAATAGTTTCCTTATTAACATCTAATACCATCTGATAATACTGTTTTTGTTTTTTTGTGAATTTTCCATTTATTGGAAAAGTTCTACTAATATCACCAGGATATTCATTACTATAAGCGCCTAAATCAAGTAAGACAAGTTCATTATCATTAATTATTTGATCGTTTTCAGTATAATGTAATACTGTAGCATTTTTTCCACTAGCAACAATCGTATCAAAAGCCATGCCACTTGATCCAGCTAGTTTAATATTATATTCAAATGTAGCTTCTAGTTCTCTTTCATTTATTTTTGGTTTTGCATAATCTAAAATAGAGTAAATACCTTTTTTTGTGTATTCTATTGCTTTTTTTATCTCTTCAACTTCTGAGATGGATTTTACCCTTCTTATATCCGATACTATTTTATTAATATCTTCTATTGTTAATTCAGGATAATTTTCTAAAACTTTACCAAAAAATTCTAGGCTAATAGGTTTTTTCATATATTTCGTTCTAAACATATCAAGGTAAATATATTTAGGCACCTTATCTAAAAGTAAATTACGAGAATCTAGCAAAAATTTATTGCCTAAAAACTCATCAAAATCTTTTAAATAATGAATGTGTTTTTCATTAATACCGGAAACTTCACTTACCTCAGCTTTAGTCATTCTTTTTCCCAACCATTTAGCTGCAAAATCACTTGGCTCTTCAATAAAAATATATTCTAAATTAGCTAGTTTATTTCTAGCTAACAATAAAATAAAATTTTCTCTTTTTAAACCAGTTAAAAAATAAAAATTACGATTTGGAAAATATTTAAAATTCTGATCTAAACTTTTATGTTTTGCTTGTCCTGAAGCAAATAAAACAAAGCTTTGATCAGTTAATTTTTTACTTAGTGCTTTTCTTCTTTTAATAAATATACTTTTTTTCATTATTCTCACCTCAAATTATATTATAACATGAAATATAATATCTTTTAATATTTGTTAGTCTTTATCTTCAAAAAACGAACCCTGTTTATTTTTTAATGATTTAAGATATATCAACCATAATCCTAATATCATAAAGTATACAATCATCATCCAAACAACATTTAAAGGATTATCTTGAAGGTTAAAAACAGAGCCTAAAAAGACCATAAACAAAATAATAATTAATCTAGAAACAA
Organism: Bacilli bacterium; assembly: GCA_018399755.1. Taxonomy (GTDB): domain Bacteria; phylum Bacillota_I; class Bacilli_A; order Izemoplasmatales; family Hujiaoplasmataceae; genus Hujiaoplasma. The sequence goes on along the minus strand of JAGYOE010000007.1, from coordinate 8,022 downwards.
TTGTTAAAGCGACATATTTTTTTACAGTAACTTTTGTTAAGGCTAATCCATAGTTTAAAATAGAAGATGGTAAAAACGGATTAGACATTAAGGCTAACACAAACCATTTACTTTTACCTTCTACAGCATTAATAAATGCTTTTCCATATTTATAACCTTTAACTTTTCTGATAAAAAAATCAGCAAAAGTTAATCTAATAATTATAAAAATCAAAAACATACCCACAAAAGAACCTAGTGTAGAAAGCATTATTGTTAGTATTGTTCCTTCTATAACGCCAAAAGCACTTCCTAATATGCTTAAATTAAAAGAAATAATTATTGCTAAAGGAAGTGTAGGAAAAATAGCCTCAATAAAAGGCAACAAAATACCTACTAAAGGCGCTATCCAAATATTTTCTTGTACTATAATCCTAAGAGAATCTAACCATTCATTAAAAAATTCCATTTATTGCTCCGTGTAGTAAAAAAGCATCCGAAGATGCTTTTCTTATTATTTATTTACAAGTATTTTTAAGGTTCTAATCATTTGAGCGGTAAATGAATACTCATTATCGTACCAACTAATTACCTTAACTAATTGCTTGCCATTGACTTCCATTACTTTAGTAGATTGAGAATCAAATAAAGTTCCGAATTCAACTCCAATAACATCAGAAGATACAATTGGATCTTCAGTATAACCAACAACATCTGATTGTGAAGCTTTTACAGCATTATTGATTTCTTCTATAGTAACATTCTTGTTTAATTCAACAACTAAATCAACAACTGAACCAACACTTACTGGTACTCTAAGTGCCATTCCATCTAATTTACCATTTAATTTTGGTAAAACTTTTCCTACTGCAGCTGCAGCTCCAGTTGAAGTTGGAATAATATTAATAGCTGCTGCTCTACCTCTACGTGCTTTAATTCCTTTTTTGTGCGGAACATCTAAAGTAGATTGATCATTTGTATATGCATGAACTGTAGTCATAATTCCTTTTTCAATACCAAAATTATCATCGAGGATTTTAACTATTGGTGCTAAGCAGTTTGTTGTACATGAAGCAGCTGAAATAATATTTTCTTTTCCCGTTAAAATATCTTCATTTACTCCATAAACAATTGTAGGAATATTGCCTTTTGCAGGTGCAGAGATTAAAACTTTTTTTGCGCCAGCTTTAATATGCTTGTTTGCCCCTTCTTCTGATGTAAAAATCCCTGTACACTCTAATACGACATCAACATCTTTTTCTTTCCAAGGCAAATTCTCAGGATCTCTTTCTGAAAAGATTTGGAATTTCTTCCCATTTACGATTAAATTATCACCTTCAAAAGAAACATCTTTATCATATCTTCCTTGTGAACTATCATATTTTAATAAATATGCTAATTGTTCTGCATCTGTTAAATCATTAATAGCAACGATTTCATAATCCTCATTGCCAAACATAATTCTGAAAGCTAACCTTCCGATTCTTCCAAAACCATTAATTGCTACTTTTACTGACATAATTGTCCTCCTTATATTTTTTATACATCTATATTTTAACTTAAAAAGTATTTATTTTCAATTATCTTGGTATATGTAAAAACGTTTTCATTCAAAATAAATTCATTTTTAAGCTTAAATAAAGAAAAAGACCAAATAATTTTGGCCTAATTTAGAAATTTATCGATTTTTTGCTCTCGCCATCGCTTGTTCTATACATTCTTTATACTCACAATCTGTGCATTCATCAGTGCAAAAAGCTATATCTCTTAACTCTCTAGGAATAAAAGCTCTTATCTCATCTTTATTATAACCTGTTTGCATAATCTGATCATTGATAATAATTGGTCTTTTTAAAATTGTAGGATTATCAATTATAAAATTTGCTAATTCAGAAAATTTCATGCTATCTGGTTCTATTTCACTTTCTTTAAAGACTTTTGATCTTGTTGAAATAATATCTTCAAATCCATTTTCAGAATATTTTAACATGTTAATTATATCATTTCTAGTGAGTTTAATACCAATGATATTTTTTTCTTTATAAGGGATTCTATTATTATCTAACCACTTTTTTGCTTTCCGACATGATGAACAACTTGAACTTGTATATAATGTAATCATATAAACACCTCACTTCCTTAATATTATAACATATTATTAAGAATTTGAAAGATTTATTTTTATTAAAAACCACTATTTATGTTATAATATGATTAGTAAATTTAAAGGAGGAACAATGTTTATGAAATGGGACTTATCCTATCTATTTAAAGATTTAGAAGAATTCGAGAAAGCTTATAATAAAACTGAAGAAATCATTAAAAAGCTTGCTACATATAAGGGAAAATTAGGTGACTTTAAAAAATTCAAAGAGTTTTTTAAACTTCAAAAAGAAATAGAATCAACCGGCCTAAAGGCTTACCAATATGCTTCTTTATTAAGCGACCTTAATAAAAAAGACACAAAGAATGCCGCAAGATTACAAAAAGTGCAAATAGCCTTTACAAAATTACAACAGGCAGTTTCTTTTGAGGAACCAGAATTAATTTCACTCGGCAAAGAAAAGGTTATGGAATTTATTGAAAAAGATAAAGAACTTCACGAATATAAATTCGCTATGGAAAAACTTTTCAGAAGACAAGAACATATCTTAGATGATAAATCAGAAGCACTTCTAGCTAATTATTCTCAATTAGTATCATCAGGTAGAAGCTTATATAGTTCTTTATCTGTAGCTGATATTGAAGGAACAGATGTAATGCTTGATAACGGCGATATAGTAACAATAACTAACAGCAATTATCGTTCATATATTCAAAAAAGCAATTCGCCCGAAGAAAGAAAGAACATATTTGAAGCTGTATTCGATTATTATGACGAACATAAGAATACATATGCTAACATATATAAAACTGTCTTAGATGCCGATTATGCTAGGGTTAAAACTAGAAATTATAAAAACTCTTTAGAAAGTTACTTGTTCAATAACAATATACCTACAGATGTATATTATTCTTTAACAAAAGTTGCTAGAGAAAACACCAAAGCAGTAAAAAAATACTTAAAACTTAGAAAAGATTATTTAAAATTAGAAAAACACCATACCTATGACCGTTTCTTAGAACTAGCTAAAACTGATAAAGAATATGACTTTTCTGAAGCAAAAGAACTATTTTTTAAATCAATAGCTCATTATCCAAAAGACTTCCAAGAAAAGGCAAAGAATGTTTTAAAGGATGGCTTTGTTGATGTATATGAAAAACCAGGAAAACGTACTGGAGCTTATTCAAGCTCAATGCCTAACTTACATCCATATATCCTGTTAAACTATGATAAAACTTTAGCTGATGTATTTACAGTAGCTCATGAATCAGGTCACTCAATGCATTCAATGTATGCTTCTGAAACTCAGCCAACAAGTTTACAAAACTATACAATCTTTGTTGCTGAGGTAGCTTCAACATTTAATGAACATAATCTTCTAGATTATATAATTAAAGAATCAAAAGCATCTAAAAATGAAAAAATAGCTTTATTGCAAAGAGCAATTGATGATATAATGGGAACATTTTATCGTCAAACTCTATTCGCGATTTATGAATTGGAAACTCATAAATTAGTTGAAAATAATCAACCAATAACTGTCGATAATTTATCACAAATTATGATTGATTTATATAAAGAGTTCTATGATATTGATATAAAAGAAGAAAAAGTTAAAGAGTTTGTTTGGGCCTATATTCCTCATCTATTCTATACGCCTTTTTATGTTTATCAATATGCAACTAGTTTTGCAGCTTCATTAAAAATATATGAAAACGTCAAAAACGAACTACCAAATGCTTTTGATAACTACATAAATCTTTTAAAATCTGGAGGTTCTGATTATCCTGTTAAACAAGTCCTAAATGCTGGAGTAGATTTAACTAAAGAGGAAGCATTTAAAGCTGTTGTAACTAGACTTGAAGAATTAGTTGATGAATTAGAAGTTGTCTTAAATTCATAAATTTGCTATAATAAATTAAATCAATGATATGGAGTAGTAATTTATTTTTTGATATCAGAGAAAAGGTGGTTAGTGAAAACCTTTATCTAAAATAAATGAATGGACCATTGAGAGATGCTAATAACATCCGTATGCTTGCGTTAAAAGTAAAAGTGCTAGTTATCTAGAACTAAGGTGGTACCGCGATTAAATCGTCCTTTCATTAGGGCGATTTTTTAATTTTAAGGAGGAAGAAGATGAAACGAATAGTATCAGGAATTAAACCAACAGGAAGCTTAACTTTAGGAAATTATTTAGGTGCGATAAAACAGTTTGTTAAACTACAAAAGGAAAGAAAAAATGATGAATTCTTTCTTTTTATCGCTGATTTACATGCGATTACAACAAGACAAGTACCCCACGAATTAAGAAAAAGAACATTAGACGTAGCCGCAATGTATTTAGCCTGTGGCTTAGATAAAGAAAGAACAACTTTATTTATTCAATCAGAAATACACGAACATGCTGAATTAGGTTATATATTACAATCAAATGTTTATATGGGAGAATTAGAAAGAATGACCCAATATAAAGATAAAAATGATAAAAACGATACCTCTATTACTTCTTCTTTATTTACTTATCCCGCATTAATGGCTGCTGATATATTGCTATACGATGCCGATTATGTGCCTGTTGGCGATGATCAAAAACAACATTTAGAATTAACAAGAGATATTGCGGCGAGATTTAATAATTATTATTCTAATTTTTTCAAAGTTCCTGAGCCGCTAATACCTGAGGTAGGAGCTCGAATAATGGATTTACAAAACCCTGATAAAAAGATGTCAAAATCAGAAAACAATCCTAAAGGATATATAACGCTTTTTGATGATGAAAAAACTATAACAAAAAAAATAAAATCAGCAAAAACTGATTCTTTAGGAGTAATCAACTATGATCCGGTTAACCAAAAGGGGTTAGCTAATTTAATTAATATCTTTGCTAGCGTTACGGATTTATCAATCAATGAAATAGTTAATAAATATAAAAATGTTGGTTACAAAATATTTAAAGAGGATTTAGCTAAAAAGTTAGTTGATGTATTAATCCCTATTCAAGAAAAATATCATGAAATTATTAAATCAAATGAATTACATGAAATTTTAAATAAGGGCAGAGAAATTGCTAATAGATATGCTAATTTAAAAATGAAGAAATGCAAACGAAAAGTTGGTTTGGGAAGAAAATAAAAGAAAGACTTTAAAGGAATGATACAACCCTTTAAAGTCTTATTTTTTAGGCTTTATTTTGATTTAGATTCTTTCTAGTAATTGTTGTAACTATAAAAATAGCTATCATTGTAATCCCAACCAATTTAAACAATAACGCTAAACTATAATCGGCAATTAAGCCTATAATTGGTGCGAAAATAACTAATAATAATGAAGTTAATTGAGCTTGAATACTTAATGCGCTTGCTCTTCTGCCTTCTTCAGTAACATCACCAATTTCTTGCACCATTATCGGTCTTCGTAAATTCAAGATTATATACATTATCGTAAAAGTCGCAAATATTATAACAATACTTTCCGTGAAAAAACCTAACAGGAGTGAAATACCACCCATAAATAGCCAGGCTGAATTAATCGCTTTTATTTTATCAACTTTATCTTCTAATTTATATGCATTTCTACTAGCTAAAGCACTAATAATATATATTACTGCATATATAATCCCAATATAAACCTTTTCATTCTCTTCAGTATCTAATTGGCTAAACAATATAAATCCCATTGAAGCCGTAACTACTAATGGCTGAATGTAATCTTTAATACTTTTAAAACCTGCTTGAAAACTTGATGCATCTAAAACGAAGTTGCGTACTTTTCGCTTTTTAAAAACATATTTTAGGCTTAACCAATTTTCTTTAAGAAACTGTTTAAGCTTAAACTCGCTTTCTTTTCTATGATTCATATATTTTGGATAGGTTAATATCATTAATAAATCTAAAGAATATGGAATAATTGCGATTAAGAATAAATATTGATACTCACCTTTAACCCAAAGAATTAAAATTACTGATAATATACTCATCACTGTAGAACCAATTAATGACATAGAACGTGTTTTACCATAAACTTCACTTTTTGGCTCTTCTATATCTTCAACATCTAAAAATTGCATAATCATCGCTTTGTGAGTTCCTGATCTGAAGGCTTCGCCAAAACCATATAAACCCATAGCTAAGACAAAAATAAAAAATGAAGGATATAGTCCACCAAAAAAGAAAGTAATAAAAGATAATATATAAAATAAAAAACACATAACTAATTGCGTTTTTTTACCATACAAATCAGCTATTACTCCGGAAGGAATCTCGACAATATAAATAATAATCTCTCTTATTGAAATTAATATTCCAACTTGAAAAAGATTTAAATTTCCAACTTCTAAAAAGAATAGTATTAAAAAAGGTTCAAAAAAACGAAGATTTTTTAAGAACCCATACATTCCGAATTTGAGCATTTGTCCTTTGTGTTCATTTATTTTGGACATTTTTACACCATTTCATTAATATCAGAAATAATTCTAGATATTGCTTTATAAGCATCATCTTCATCTTTTCCGGAAAAAGTGATTCTAATTTTACTGTCCCCAGGAACACCTAAAGATAAAACACCCATAATTGATTTTAAATTTACTTTCCTATCTGCATATTCCATATACATTTCTGCTTGAAAACTGTTTGCCTTAGATACTAATTTAGTGGCTGGACGGGCCTGTAAGCCATTTTGATAAGTGATTTTAAATTTTTCTTCAATCATAGATTTCCTCCAAATTTATCATTATTTATTTTTTCAATTAGTTTACTCATATCATATGGTAAAACCATTTTAATGTTGTTTCCAGAAATAAAAATGCCAGTTGCGCCTAAAGCTTTAAATTTATCTATATTTGCTTTATTTATATCCTTTAAATTAACCTTAAGTCTTGAACCTTCAAGTTCAGCTTTATTAATGTTTTTAATTCCTCCATAACAATCAATAAAATCATTAATCGTTTCATCTTCAACAGGCAGTTTTTCTGTGCCTTTTTGATAGTTTAAAAGCCTTATTAAAGCTATAACAACAATAATTAAAACTAATAAAATTAGAAGCCACCAAAAATTATATTTTAACCAAGTAAAGATATTTGCCATTATTAATATCATATTCATGTTCCACCTCTTAATTTCCTATGTAATTATTTTATCACAAAATAAAAAAATTAGTAGATGGAATTCAAAAAATATTGAACAAATATATTGCATTTATCGCTTATTTCATATATAATCTTTGCGAAAGGGTGATACTATGTCAAAAATTATTGAAGCTATTATTGAAATCCCTATGGGTACTCAAAATAAATATGAGGTCGATAAAGAAAAAAATCGAATCAAATTAAATCGGGTCTTATATTCAAAAATGACTTATCCAGCAGAATATGGTTTTATTGAAAAAACACTTGCTGAAGATGGAGATCCACTTGATATTTTAGTTCTAGCTACTACTCAAACCTTTCCTGGTTGTATAGTAGATGCTAGAGTTGTAGGATATTTAGATATGTACGATTCAGGTGAACGCGACCAAAAAATTATTGCGGTGGTCAATGCTGATCCACGTTTTGAAGATATCAATGATATAAGTGATATTAAAAATCTTCAATTAAGAGAAATTAAACTATTTTTTGAAAACTATAAAATTCTTGAACCAGGTCATCATGTTAAGGTTTTAGATTACTATTCAAAAACTGATGCAATTGAACTTATCGAAGATTGTCAAAAACGTTATACTGATAATTTAACCAAACAATTAGAACAAAAGTAATCTGCGATTACTCTTTTAAAACGACAACTAACCAAAAAGGTAAGTTCGCTTAGGCGTGTTCCAACCTTTAAACCCTGTCCCTAAGGCATCGGGCTTACTTTTTCTTATTATATTTAATGAGGCATTCAAATCAGCGTTGATGAGGATGCCTTTTTTACTTTGATAAAGTCCTCTTTTAATTCTTTTAC
>JAGYOE010000069.1 GCA_018399755.1 Bacilli bacterium | reverse complement strand
TCATAAAAAATAATATCAGCACCGGCTTTTTTTACTATAGTTTCGGTGTCATGATTAAATGATTTGACACGGGCTATTTAAAGTATAAAAACAAAAAAAAGAACTTATCTTAAAGCTCTTTTTATATAATAGTATTTATATCCTTATCTTTAAATCCAACGCTTTTTAAAAAAATATATTAGAATAGCTAGAGAACTAATGGTCATTAAAGTGATAACCAATATAAATCCACTTTCATGACTAATAAAGGGCATACTATTAGTAATATTCATACCAAAAACAGATGCTAACAAGTTTAAAGGTAAAACAACAACTGAAAATATAGTAAGTGTTTTCATAATATTAGTAATTCTAAAGTTCATCATTGACTCATTAGTGGTGTAGAGAGCATCAATATGTTCTTTTTGGTTATCTGTTATTTCCCAAATTCTTTTAGAACTATCTACTAATTGAGTGTAATACTTCTTTAATTCATTTCTAGGAACAATAGAACTTTTCATAGCCATTAATCTCTTTAGTATATTCTTATGGCTTTGAATAATTTTTCTAATATTTAAAATGTTTCTTTTTAAATTAAGTATCTCTGAATTTAATTTTTGTGGTAACTCAGAAAAAATCTTTTTATCAACCTTATTAATTTCAATACTATTATTATCCAAGAGTTTATAATTCTCAGTCATTAATTTTTTAATTATTTCATACAATACTATAGCTGATGATTCTAACTGATATGAAATCATTGAATTGTCATCTTTTTTACAAGAATTAAAAAAATCATCTAAAACTTTAATATTTTTATTGTGTAAAGTAATAATATAACCATGACCAACAAAAAAATCTATTTCACCAGCAATTATTTGTTTACTACCATTATTATTATAAACAGGGAAGTGTAAGATAACAAAAAGATAATTTTTATTTGATTCAATAATAGGACGTTGTGAAGTTACTTTAGCAGTAGAGGCCTGTAAGTGTGCTAAGTTAAAGTCAAAGTTCTTTCTTAAATACTCAAGCTCTTTTTTACTAGCATTTACAATATTATACCAAGACACTTTCTTAGACTCATCTTTAGGATTATTAATAATAATTTTCTCAATCTTATTGCTAATTTTTTGATATTTAGACATAATGTAATTAAATTATTTCTATAAGTATATTATAGCACAGACTTTATACTAAAAAAAGAAAGTGTTATACTGAAAGATATGATTAAAATTTTAGGAGTAAAAATAGATAATATTGATAAAAATATAGCTAAAGAAAAAATAGCTAATTGTTTTAATAATGACTGTACTTGCTTTATCACCACACCCAACCCAGAAATACTTTTAGAAGCGCAAAAAAATGAAGAGTTTTTTTACATCCTAAACAAAGCTGATATTTCTTTAGCTGATGGCTTTGGTTTAAAGATGGCTGCTAAATTAATGGGTAAAAATATAGAGCGTTACACTGGAGCTGATTTAAGTATTGATCTTTTAGATTTAGCCCAAAAAGAAAATAAAAAAGTTCTAATTTTAAATTGGACAAAGAGTCTATCTACTAAAGATGATATTGAAAGAGCTATTAAATTAAATTATCCAAAATTAAACTTTTATATCATTGATACTGCCAAGGAAAATATAAAAAATCTAGATTGGGAAAAAATCAATGATTATCAAGCTGAAATTCTTTTGGTTAATTTTGGCGCCTACTTTCAAGAGAAATTTATTTACCTTAATAAACATAAATTTAAAAACCTAAAAATAGCTGTTGGAATTGGTGGAGCTCTTGATTTTTTAAGTGGAAAGATAAAAAGAGCACCTAAAACTATTAGAACGCTGGGAATTGAATGGCTATGGAGATTATATCAAGAGCCTAGAAAAAGGTGTAAACGTATATTTAAGGCTGTATTTGTTTTTAGCTTTAAAGTATTTATCTGGAAATTTATTCAACCCTTTAAATATAGAAAAAATGTTGTTTGCTTATTGTATAAAAAAGATGAGGATAGTAATAAAAATAAGATATTAGTTGTAGAAAGAAAAGATCAAAAAAATCATTGGCAATTACCACAAGGAGGTACCGAGGCTCAAAACCTAAAAATAGCC
>JAGYOE010000068.1 GCA_018399755.1 Bacilli bacterium | reverse complement strand
TATCAAAGAGGCGGGCTAAGTTTCAGCGCAAGCTTAGCCCTGAGGCTAGCCGATATTATAACAACCTGATGCGGATAAATAAGCTACGGGTTAGAAAAGAACTGTTGAGAAGAAATCGTAAGAAACGGGAAAGACAACAGAACTTACTTGCCTTGATTATCTTTTATCTTCTGACTCTTCTTGTATGCTGGCTGCAATCGCTTTAAGGCTTTTTATTTATTAACCGAGGGTTGATTGTCATACCAATCAAAGTATCTTTCTACTCCCTTCTGCCCCTCTTCTATCAATTTAGACTTTTTATCTTCTGACAAATCAAATTCAGTAACACTTGCAATCGAAGCATCAATGTATATGGTTCTTTGCCAATCATCACCATGCAAATGAATATTTAACTGATGGTTCATCATGGTCCAAATCAATCCTTTGGCAAATCCAACAAAACTACTAATTTTATGATGCATTGGTTCTTTTTGATCACGAAAAATCCCAATCTCTTCTTTTGAATCAAGCCTAAAACCAAGTGTTTCTTTGTTATACACATATTTACTAACATCAATTCCTTGCTTCCCTAATTCCTCATTATGTTTTTTATAATAATCTGGTTCTGCTTTATGGTCTCTAACGTATTTCTCACGGTCGAAAAGTTTAACCGGAAAATTTGATAAAAGACCTCCATCTACATATACATCTCCACGCTCGTTTCTTTTGCTTGCAAAAAATAAAGGGATTGACATAGAGATCCTTACAGCATCGGCAATAGGCATATTGGGAGTTTTTTCATATGAGAAAACTTCGCTAAATCGTGTTGAAAGGTTAGTGCCTATTATGTATAAATCCTTAAATTTCTTTTGCTTGTATAGCTCTGCAAATGTGGTCTCAGAGTTTCCAGTTTTTTCTGCTATTTTTTCTCCTATCCAGTTTCGAAAAAATTTTCCTTTATTCCAACCATACTTGTGCCAAACCCTACAAAGATCATTAAATATAAACCATGAGTTATCCATAAACTTTTTGAAATTCAATTCCGAAAGTACCTTTTTAGTTTCTTTATTGGAAAAATTGAGAGCTAACAAAGCAGCATTAATTGCACCAGCTGAGGTTCCACCAACTCGTTCTATATTTTCTAATATACCTTTTTCTTTCAATATCTCGGTTGCACCCACATATGCAATGCCTTTAACTCCGCCCCCTTCAAAAACAAGATTTTTAAAATGATAAGTCATTTTTGCACCTCGTAAATCTTTTGCTAATATTCTTTATATTATTTCCAGGGTATCTTTTAAGACAGGAATTATCCCTCTATTCTTTCTATCTAACTGGACTTTATTCCGTATATCAGCATGGAATGAATTAAGTATATGTTTATGCTCGGCTTCCCCAACATTTATTGTAGTTCCATATATTCTTTCTATTTTTTGTTTATGGATACTATTGCAAACATCAAGTCTTTTGAGATTTATTTCATCGTATCCGAAACCTAGAAAATAAATTCGTCTTGCTTTTCCTAAATAATCTTGCGCTTGCTTAAATTCTTCACTGATTTCATCTCTTTCTCTTACAATTTTAATCTGCTGTGAAGCCTCCCAAATATATCTATTTGTCTCTACACCATATTCACGCTTTTGCTTGTTTGAATCTTGCCATTTTAAATAACCCAATTTTCCATAAACATGTATTATAGGTATTTTTTGCACTAATCCGTTTAATTCCTTTTCTTGCTCTTCGCTTAATGAATATCCGTACTGACTATACCTTATTGAACGATAAAAAAATTCCTCTAATGATAAATCATAATTAAAAGTAATAAATGCTAATTCCCCATTGATTAATTTTTCATAGTTTCTATGAATTTTACTCCATAAGTACCTGTACCAATTATTATCTGGACGAGGCAATTCAAGTTTAACTTTCTTCTCAGTTCTGAACAACTGTTGAGCTATTGCAACACGCCCTATATTTAAAAATTCATTAGAATCATTCGTGAATTTTTCAACTTTTTCTAAAAACGTATCTATGGAAGGTAAATGAGATTTTTTCAAGGCAGTTTTAAATCGATTTACATCGTGGTCATGATAACCAAACTCATCCAAAGGTTTAAAATTATTTATAATATCAAAATACAAATCTTCCCCTAAAGGATAATCTAAATGATAACTTGATCCAGCACCTAACACAAAAACGATATTTGCAAAATTATTATTTTTACTCATTATTCGTTTATTAAAGATATCATCTTATAAACATTCGCCTTCCTGTCTGAAAAATCTGGTGGTGTTGGTGGATCGCGGATGATTTCGATTAATCCTCTATCTTCTAGCTCCTGCATCCCTAATGAAATAGTAGTATCGCTTATCCCATACAACTTAGACATATCCTTCTGGCTGCGAAACCAAAGCGGGTATCGGCTAGATCGGGCTACTTCATACAAACAAATTAAATACATATACTTTGCCCGCATCGAAAGTTTATCAGAATACCCTTCTTCCCAATACTCATCAGGAATTATTATCTTAAGTTTATCTGGCTCATCACTAATATTAGCTTTTAAGGTTACTTTGCCTTTTTTATAATCTATTAATCCATGCTTTTTAAGTGGG
>JAGYOE010000067.1 GCA_018399755.1 Bacilli bacterium | reverse complement strand
GGATAAAATCTGGTAATGTGCCAAGGAACTGAATCATCTAATTCTTTAACAATAAAATTAGCTATCATTGTTAATTCAGCTAAATTGTCATTAACTCCAGGTACAACTAAGGTTGTTATTTCTAAATGTACTTTGGATTTATAAATAGTTTTTAAATTGTCTCTTATTGGTTTTACAGGGCCACCACAATATTTTTTATGAATATCATCATCAAAACCTTTAAAATCAATATTAAAAGCATCAACTAAAGGTAAAATATAATCTAGAACTTCTTTTGACATAAATCCATTAGAAACCCAAACATTTTTTAAGTTATTTTCATGGGCTAGTTTCATAATATCATAAGCGTATTCAAAAAATATTGTTGGTTCTGAATAAGTATAAGCAATTGAATCGCTACCGCTTTTTAAAGCATTATTGAGATGTTCTTCAGGAGTAATATCTCTCCCAATAACTTTTTTATTAGGTTTAGGACTTTGAGAAATTTTATAATTTTGGCACCATAAACATTTAAAATTACAACCTACTGTAGCCAATGAATAAGCTCTTGAGCCTGGTAAAAAGTGATACAACGGTTTTTTTTCAATGGGATCAACACCATAAGCTATAGTTTTTCCATAATTAAGTGCGTAGAGTTTTCCAGATTTATTCTCTCTAACCCCACAAATTCCTCTTTTATTATTCTTAATTTCACAATAATGATTACATACTTTGCATCTAACAACATCATCAGCTAGTTTTTCATATAACATAGCTTCTTTCATAAAATCATCTCCAATACCTAATTCAATTTTATTATAGCATATAAGATTTATTATTTTAAATTGATAATTATGTTTATTATTAAAATATAATTTAAAAACATCACAAATATAATAACATTCTTTGTTATAATATATATTGAGTTGGTGATAATATGAAAACAATAAAAATAATAACCAAAAAAGCATTTAATCTTGCTAAAGATATAATCGATAAACTAGGTCCAAGACTCGCTGGTACAAAACCAGCTTTAGAAACTGCCGATATCTTAAAAAATGAACTAGAACCATTTGCAGATAAAGTTGACTTAGAAGAATTCTATTTACGTAAAGGCGCCTTCTTAGGCTGGATTAAAATATTAGTTATAAGTTATCTTCTAGCTATGGTTTTTCTTTGGGTAAACTTGCCTATTGTTAGTTTAGTTTTAACTGCTTTATCAATAATTATTTTAGTACTTCAATTTTTCTTTTATTTACCTTTAATTGATATATTTTATCCAAGAGCAAAGGGTAAAAATGTAATTGGTTATATTGAACCTAAAGAAACGGTTAAAAAGCAAATAATTGTTAGTGGTCATCATGATAGTGCAAGAATATTTAATTTCTTATATAAACAACCAAAGTTTTATAACTTACGCGTAACTGGTTCAATTATTTTTGTTATAATTTTACTTCTTACTTCAATTCTATTTTTATTTATTAGTATCGATGCTTTAACATTAACATTAAAAATCATATTAACCCTAGGGATTTTATTAATTGGTCAGATGTGGTTTTTTGCGTCTAAAGAAGGAACGCCTGGTGCAGGAGATAATTTAATATCTAGTACTATGTCCTTAGAAATTGGCAGATACTTTAGTGAAAACAAGTTAAAAAACACTAGAATAATCGTAGCTAGCTTTGATGCTGAAGAGGAAGGTTTAAGAGGTTCAAGAGCTTATGCTAAGAAACATCAAAACGAATTTAATAAACTTCCTACTTATTTATTAAATTCAGATTGTATGTATTATTTAAATGAGATTTTCTTTTTAACAAGTGATATTAATAAAACAGTTAAACTCAGCGAAAATTTAGCAAAAGATCTTGTAAAAGTCGCAAATAAATTAGGTTATAAAACAACTTATAAACCAATAGAATTTTTAACCGGTGGTACTGATGCTGGTGAATTAGCTAAATATAATGTAAAAGCTACCACTTTAATTGCTATGCCTTGGAGTAATAGCAAACGCGCTAATATTTATCATACTCCAAATGATACTTTAGATAAAGTAGAGCCAGAAGCTGTTGAAGCAGCTGTAAATATTTTTGTTACTTATATTAAACAAACAGAAAAATAAGTGTTGGATTTCATTCCAACACTTATTTTAATCCTGTAGCATAAATTTTACCGCATCTAAAGCATGAATCTTAGTAGAATCAAATACAGGTATACAAATATCATTAGGCTTAATTAACAAAGAAATCTCTGTACAACCTAAAATTACGCCTTCAGCACCTTTGCTTTTAAGTTCGGTTATTATTTTTTTGAATTCATTACGACTATTTTCACGAAACTCACCTAAGATTAATTCATTATAAATTACCTTATTAATATAATTTATCTGCTCATTACTAGGTTTTATAATCGTTATTTCTTGAGATAAATTATTTTTGTAAAGGTTGCTTTCAAGGGTATATTTTGTTCCCAGTAAAGCAACTTTTTTTATTTTGTTTTGTTTAAGCTCTTTTTCAACACTTTTCACAATATGTATTAATTTAACATTAATAGCTTTTTCAACTTCGCTAGCAATAATATGAGTTGTATTAGATAATAACAAAATACAATCTGCGCCAGCTACTTCAAGTTTAAAAGCTATATCAATAATTTTT
>JAGYOE010000066.1 GCA_018399755.1 Bacilli bacterium | reverse complement strand
TCTAAATTGTTTTTCATTGCGTTTAGTTTAGTAACTAACAGATTAATTTTTGTTTAATTTTTGTTGATTTAAATCAATCGTCTTTTTTGTTTTTAATTGGATTAGCTGAACTTATTTGCTCAAAATTATTTGATATTTTATAGACTCTAGAGTCAACTTTGTCACTTTTTTGTTTTAATGAATTAATTGCATTAATTAGTTTTTGCCATTCATCGCCAAAAATTTTGAAGTCTTTTCCTAAGTTTTTCAATTGCTCTTTAATAATTTCAGCATTTTTACTATGTGTATAATCAGCATACATTGATCTATAAGAAGTTAATAACGGAATCAAGGTTGTAGGGCTAACAATCGTTATGCGTTTTTCTCTTGCGTATTCAACTACATTGGATAATTCTGAATGTAAAAGCGTTAAAATTCCATCACTAGGCACAAACATTAAAGCGTAATCTGCCGTAACATTTGGAACAATGTATTTACTAGATATATCAGTGATATGTTTTTTTACTTCTCTTGAGAATTCAGAAAGCAACTTGCTTCTAGCTGTTTCAGTTAATTCTTTTTTAGCGAAAAGTTTTGAATATGATGAATAAGGAAATTTAGAATCAATAGCGATTTTTCCATTTGATCCAGGTAAATCAACAATAGCATCAACCCTTACAGTTTTAGAATTCTTTTGTTTAATAGTATATTGGGTTTGATATAATTCTTTATATTGAGAATCACCAAATAAAGATGATAATAATTGTTCTAATTGAAACTCACCAAAAGCTCCGCGAGCTTGATTATTTGAGAGAATATTTTGCAAAGAAACCATCTCTTTAGATAAACTTTCAATTTCTTTTTGCGCTTCACCAATTTTACTAACTCTTTCAACTATCTTAGTAAATGTTTCATTAGTGTTTTCAAAACCTTTAGAAAGTCTATCTTCAACCTTTTCATTGATACTATTCATTCTTGAGTCAACTGTATTTGATAAAGCTTTAAACTCATTATTAAACTTTTCCGATATTTTTTCTTGAAATTCAACTAATTGTTTATTAACATTTAATCTAAAATCGGTAATATTATCCTTAGATTTTTCTGATGTATCCTGTAATTTTTCATTAATCAGATTATTAAATTTAATCATTGCATCAGTAATTTCTTTAGCAAGATTTTTTTCTAAAACATTAATATTATCTTTAAAGTTATCATCAAAATCTACCATTTTATTGGATTTTTTATTGAAATATAATAAAACAATTAATAATATAATGCCAATAAAAGAAAGAATCCCGGCAATAAGACTTAATATTTCACTTAAAATCATAATTTTTCACCTTTCTAAAACATCGGACTAAATAGATTAAATATACCTTGGGTAATTTTTGTAAGTAAGCCTCTTTTGCTCCATTCTTCAGCGGTTATTTGTTTAGATTTTTCTAAATCATCTTGGAAAGTTTTAACCAATTTTTTAACTGAATTATTAGCAAAAATAGCTGTTGCTTCAAAATTTAAATGTAAACTTCTAGGGTCTAGATTAACTGTCCCAACTGAAGCTATCTCATCATCAATAATTAATACTTTTGAATGGATAAATATATTTTCATATTCATATATATTAACATTAATTTTTAATAATTGCTCATAGTAAGATTTGGTCGCATAGCCTACTGTTAAATAATCATGTTTTCCAGGAATTATTAAGTCAATTTTAACTCCTGATTTACTAGCTATCTGAATTGCGGCCATTAACTCTGGTTCAATTATTAAATATGGTGTTGTGATTTTTATTGATTTTTTCGCAGAATTTATCATCTTTAAATACACATCACGAATATGTCCATTTTCATAATCAGGTCCCGATTCGATTACTGAAAATAAACCTTGTTCATAAATCTTTTCTAAATCTCTAGGTTTATCTATGACCTTGTTTGTAACATAATACCAATCCTTGATAAATACATTATATAACCCTAAAATTCCTTTGCCAGTAATAGCTATTTGCGTATCGCGCCAAAATCCAAATTTTTCAGATTTATGATTATATTCATCACCTAAATTCATTCCGCCAATGAAACCATATTTACCATCAATCACAATTACTTTTCGATGATTTCTAAAATTAAGGTTAGAATTAAAAACCGATAAAGTTTGTGGGTCAAACACAGCTATTTCAATACCAGCTGCATCTAATTTATTCATATACTTATAATCCAAAAACTTATTAGAACCAAAATGATCATAAAGCAAATAAACTTTTACACCTTGTTTAGCTTTTTCGATTAATAGATTTAGGATTTTCTTCCCAATATTATCATTTTTTATAATGTAAAATTCCATAAAAATATATTTAGTAGCTAAGTTAATTTCTTTAATTAATCGCGGAAAAAATTCATCACCATTATTTAATATTTCTACAAATGTATCATTTTCATAAACTGCTCTCTCAGTATTGTCCTTAATAAATTTAAAAACATCACCGTATTTATATTTAGCATAGTTCACTTTATTATTTGGCTCATAAGCGATGAAAGCCTTAGATGATATTAAAGGTCTAGTTTTAGGAAATTTTCTTAATTGAAAATCACGAGCAAATATCCCATAAAGAATAATTCCTAAAATTGGATTCAAAATTATTATTAAAATCCAATAACTCTTATTATAAGCATAATCTTCCTTTAAAAGAATACGAA
>JAGYOE010000065.1 GCA_018399755.1 Bacilli bacterium | reverse complement strand
TTTAAGAAATATGGGTATAATTCAAAGAGTAAATATCAAGGTTACCTTAAGCGCTTAGCTTTATTTAATTCAAGCGCATATACTAATCCTTTGTTAAAGGATATTGGAAGAAGTTGGATTAAAGCTGGTAAAACTAGAGATGGAGAACTTTATTATAAAACTACAATTCCAATTATTTATTCTGCTAGTTATTATGAGAAAAAACTAGATTGGATGAAAAATAGAGAAAAACAGTTGGTACCGGTTTTTTCTAATCCTGAATTCTTAGATGCAATGGAAAGACTTACACTCAGTGCTGAAAGTTATGATGTTAGAAGTGATTTAGACAAATTAGAAGTTGAAACATTAGTTATTACCGCAGAAGAAGATTTTCTTACTCCTAAAAAGGAACAAGAATATCTTGTTAAAAAGATAAAAAATTCTAATTGGATAACTATACCTGGAGTAGGACATGCATCAATGTATGAAAATCCGATGTTATTTATGAGTTTAATAACAGGATTTTTCTTAGTAGAAAATAGTAATGTAAAGATATAGAAGGAGGTAATTATGGAAAAGAAATATATTAATTTAAATAATGATGAAAAGTACGCTTATATTGAAAAAGGTAAAGGTAACAAAAATCTTATTCTCGTTCATGGCAATTTTTCTTCATCGATTTACTTTAAACCATTAATTGAATTATTACCTGATGATATTCATGTTTATGCAATGGATTTAAGAGGTTTTGGAGATTCTACTTATAACTCGCGAATTTATTCGTTAAAAGATTTAGCTGATGATATTTATTTGTTTATGGAAAAACTTGATATCAATAAAGCTGATATTTTAGGTTGGTCATTAGGCGGGGGAGTTGTTATGGAGTTTGCGGTTAAATACCCGGAAAAATTGGACAAATTAATCTTGCTTAATTCAACTACTTATAAAGGCTATCCTGTGTTTAAAAAAGATGAAAATAATCAAATGAAAATAGGGGAAGTATATACATCACGAGAAGAAATGGCAAAAGATCCAGTTCAAGTTAAACCAATTTTAGATGCTTTGGCTACTAAAAATAAAGATATGATAAAGGCTATCTTTAATATGACTATCTATACTGTTAATAAACCAAAAGAAGAAGATTATGATTTATATGTTGAAGATTCTTTAAAACAACGTAATTTAGTAGATGTTGATTTTGCTTTAGCTAGTTTAAATTTAGGCAATCAAAACAATCTATATTCTGATGGTGATAATACTATTGGAAATATTGAAGCTGATACATTGCATATTTGGGGAACTCAAGATAAAACAGTTCCAGAAAATATGATTAAAGATAATGTAGAAGCAATTAAAAATTCTACTTATATTAAGTTTGATGAGTGTGCTCATTCACCTTTAGTTGATAAGCCTAAAGAACTTGCAAAAGCAATAATTAACTTTATTAAATAATTTTTTATATAATTTAAGGGCTAATGTAAGCCCTTTTTTATTTTTTTTATAATTATTTAAAAAATTGTAACAATATTGTAACAATATTGTAACAATATATTGACAAAAAAAAACTATTGGTATATAATCAAAGTGTATAAAGGCAAAGCTATGCGAAAGCTAGTGACGCAAAACTATAGGGCCTTCGTTATTTTGTACGATGGTAGCCAGTTGCCGTTATCTTATAAAGGTGATGGCGTTTTTTATTTCATAAGTCAATAGATTTATGTTTATAAAGCTAAATCACAGTTACTGTTATAAGGTAATGGCTTTTTTTTAATACAGAAAAAAGCCAAAACCCTAAGGTCTTGGCTTTTATTATTAAAAAAAGGCCACACATGAATTAAGGGAGGGTCGTGTTTGCGGTATGAACAAGAATAAAAAATTAGCTCAACGTATAATTTATGCTTCTAAAGCCACTAAGTTATCTAAAGTAGCTAGATTTGGCATTATTGTAACCGCGATGCTTACCTTCTTAATCTTCGCTATATCTTTTTATGGATTACAATCTGGTAACTTTACTTTTACTGTCGATGAAAAAGCTAGACAAGCAGGAATAACTCTTTATGAAGATCCTGATACTAAAATTTACACGTCTAGACTTATTGCTGAGCAAGTAGATAATGCAGATGGAATGACTTCCCTTTGCGGTACTGAATATTCTACTAGACCAATTGGTCATAAAGATTGTATCCCTACTGATGAAGAAATTACTTCAGTGAACGGTTCAAATAACGGAGACTCTTATATTGCCTATACATTTTATGTAACTATGGTTTCGAACAGTCAATATATTGGAGATTTGGTTAGTACTGTTGATATTATTTCAACTTCTAGAAATGCTGAAGAAGCATTAAGGGTTAAACTAATAATCGATGGCGAATCAACAACTTATGCAAAAAGGCAGTCCGAAAAAGGACAAAACCCCGGAGAATTAGAATTGCTTACAGATGAACCTTTCTATAGTGATAACACAGTCGCAAGAAAGGCAGTTAATCAATTTAGTCCCGGTGAAACATTAAAAGTAACTCTTGTTATTTGGTATGAAGGATATGACGCAGATCACACAGTGAATTTATGGAGCGGTGGAGTAAAATTAGAAATGAATTTTACACTGGAAAACAAACAACCAGTAGATAATGAAGAAAATTAAAAAAAAAAGGAGAAAAATTATGAAGGCTTTAAAAACAAAAGTGATTCTTTCGGGAATCGTATTAGTATTCGCATTTATTGCGACTATAGGAACAACTTTCGCGTGGTTCACAATTTCAACTACTGCAACTGTTGAAAGCATGGAATTA
>JAGYOE010000064.1 GCA_018399755.1 Bacilli bacterium | reverse complement strand
TCTAAAGTTTTCATAAAAGCCCCATCACCAATTTTTACATCTAGACAAATAACATCTGCGCCACTTGCAAGTTTTTTTGACATAATGCTTGAAGCAATCAAAGGAATTGAAGGTACAGTTCCAGTAACGTCTCTTAAAGCATATAATAACTTATCTGCAGGTACTAACTTTTTTGTTTGACCTGCAATAGCTATATTAATATCATTTACTTGTTTAATAAAATCTGCTTCTGACAATGAAATATTGAATCCAGCAATTGATTCAAGTTTATCTAAAGTACCACCTGTATGGCCTAAACCTCTTCCAGATAGTTTTGCAAGTTTAGCACCCATCGAAGCTACTAAAGGGCCTAAAACTAAAGTAGTTTTATCACCTACACCACCGGTTGAATGTTTATCAACTTTTATACCAGATATTTTTGAAAGATCTATAACATCGCCACTATATAACATTGCTTTAGTTAAATAAGTTGATTCTGCATTTGTCATACCTTGAAAATATATAGCCATCAATAAAGCAGAAACTTGATAATCAGGAATCTGATTATTAGTATAACCTGTTATAATATATTCAATTTCTTTCTCATTTAATTCTAATCCTTCACGCTTTTTTTCTATTAAATCCACCATGCGCATATAAATCACCTCTTCTAATGTTATTAACATTAAACATTATACAATAAATACTTATTTTAGTAAATTAATTGAAAACATATTCATTTGATTTATATAATAAATTATGTATAATAGTCTTGGTGATAAAATGAGTGAGATATATTTAATAAGACATGGACAGACAAATTCCAATAAAAATGCAATTATTCAAGGAAGAATTGACAACCCGTTAAATAAAGAAGGAATCAATCAAGCAAAACAAGTTGGAAAATATTTAAAACAAAAAAACATTAATTTTGATTTTTGTATTTCTTCTCCTTTGGAAAGAGCAATCGTAACTACTGAAATTATAAAAAATGAATTAAACTTAAAAATCCCTACATTGATAGAACCAGAAATAATCGAAAGAGATTTTGGTGAGTTAGACGGAAAACAAATCAACGATAACTATTATAATTTGGTTCATAATGGTATAGCTAAAGGGATAGAAACCGATTTATTAATTGAAAAAAGAGTTAAAAACTTCTTCCAAGCCTTTTTTAAAAACAATTCATTTAAGAGAGTTTTGATGGTAAGTCATTCACATGTTATAAAAGCTTTGTTAAAACAATTTAAACAAGATTTTCACTATGATTATTATTTAAATAATTGTTCTATTAACATAATTAAATTTGATAACGAAATAAAAGTAATTAAAGATAATATTAATCCGCTTCTAAAAAATTAAAAGCGGATTTTTGTTTGACTATATTTTTATTTTTAATAAGGTGCTATAATAAAACAAACATAATAAAAGAGGCAAACAATGATTTCTTTAATTACAGCTTTATTGATTTTAATAGTTAATATTATAACAACTGAATATATTGCAAAAAAGAAATTCAAAGCACTTAAAACATATTTGATTATTTTGTTTTATACTTTAACAATGATTGTTGTAGCGAGATATATTATCCCTATATTATTTTCTAATCCAAATACTGCTTTAGTTTTTATTTTTTTATCATGGTCTTATTTATTTATTTTCATCTATTTATATTCTAATATTATTAAATCTATTATAATCATTATGGCATTTTCTCTAACACACACTCTATTTATTAATGGTTTTATCTATCATCTATTTATTTTGTTATTTGATGATTATTTAAATTATTGGTTTATTATTACTCAAGTTGTTATTTTTTCAATAACAACACCAATTATTATTTTCTTTATAAATAATACAGTTAAAGAAATTATAAAATCTATTAACTTTATTCATAAAAAAACAGTTATGTTTCTACCTTTATTTAATTTTTTTATAATGTATATATCAAGGTTTTTAATTGATTTTAATTCAGTTTTTGTTGTTATTTTATTTTACACGTCTATGTTTATAATGATTGTTTTAACTTATTTCTTAATCAATAATCTAATAAAAAGCTCAGACAATATTAAAACTCTTAATTCACTTGTTTATATAGACTCACTAACTAGATTAAAAAATCGTTTAGCTCTATTTCATGATTTTAAAACTAAGTTTAAACTTCAATCACAATTTAATTTATTTTATTTAGATTTAGATAAATTAAAAACAATAAATGATAAATATGGCCATATTAAAGGCGATGTTTACTTAAAAAAATTTAGTGAGTCATTAATTAAAGCTTATAATATAAGTGATAATATATATAGAATTTCTGGTGATGAATTTATTGTTATTTCATTAAGAAATTCAATAGATATAAATAATATTAAAAAAATTATTGAAAAACATTTTACCTGCCAGCATCGTTTTTTTGGAGTAAGTATTGGGAAAGCAAGTTATCCAAAAGAAGGTAAGACATTGGATGACTTATTAAATTTAGCTGATGAAAGAATGTATAAAGATAAAAATAACAAGGAATAATCCTTGTTATTTTTTTAATCTATATTTGTACCATTAGGCGCAAAATTACCATCAGAATTTCTTAAATCTTGAACTAATAAATCCCGCATTAAATATGTTGTTTGGATAATATCTTCTCCTTCAATAAAATCGTAATAGTCTTTATCAAAAATATAATCAACCGCTCCAACTGTATATAGCTGATCAAGAATAATTGGTTCCCCATTAACTTCTAAAGATTCAATATTTCCATATCCATCATAAACAGGAACTAATCCATCATCAAATACAACATCATCATAATTATTTGCAATTTCAATATAAAAGTCAAGTATTTGTTGGCCAGTCATTTTAGAAGTCTTTATAACATTATCAAAAGGATAAATTGT
>JAGYOE010000063.1 GCA_018399755.1 Bacilli bacterium | reverse complement strand
AAAAAGAGTTACTAGAATCTTACGAAAGAGGTGAGTGGAAAACCGTTACGAGTTCAAAGAAAGAAATCAAGCAACATCAAGGTTATGCTCGTAATACCCTCAAAAAAAACAAAAGAGTAAACATCCGCATATCTTCTAAAGATCTCGAAGATGTCCAAATTATAGCTTTAGAAGAAGGACTTCCGTACCAAACTTTAATTACAAGCATTATCCACAAGTTTGTTAATGGTAAATTAAAAGAAAAAAACATAACAACTCATTCGAGCTGACCTTTTTGCGCCGCAAAATCAGCTTCAAAAAGGCAGCTCAATTCGAATGTTAGATTTATAAAAATAAAAAAAATAATAAATAAGATAATAAAATAGATATTTTTTGGAAGAAATGGTATAATTTTTCTATGATTAGCGAAAAAGATAAAAAAATAATTAGAGATTTATCAGAAAAGTACCACATAAAACGCGTATTACTTTTTGGATCTAGTACAGATCCATTTAAAGAAGGCCGTGATATTGATATCGCAGTAGAAGGTATTAAGCCAGAGGATTTTTTCAAATATTATGGCGATCTTATGCTTAAGCTATCTAAGCCGGTTGATGTAATTGATTTATCAGAAAAATCAAAATTTGTTACATTAGTTAAGAAAGAAGGAATACCTCTTTATGGCTAACTACCGAGAACGCATAGAAGCAGAATATGAAGCAATTGGACAAACACTCTCAACACTACCAAAAAAACCATTATCTGAACTATCAAAACTAGAACTTGCTGGAATATCAATATTACTCAGTAATTTTTATAATGGTGTAGAAAATATATTAAAACAAATATTTAAAAAACTTTCTCTAGAATTTCCAACTGGTCCTGCCTGGCATCAGAATTTACTTACCATCGCCGCAAACAAAAATATTATTTCTAAAAAATTGACTGACAAAATCAAAGAATATATGAGCTTTAGACATGTTGTGGCTCATGGTTATGCATTTAATTTAAAATCTCAAAGATTGCAAGAATTAACCAACAATGCTTCTGTCGTCTTTGAAGATTTTAAAAAAGAAATAGATAAAACCATCTAACAACTCACTCCAGCGGACCTGAATTGCCGGCTAATTAGAACAGAAAGCGGTTCATGCCACTGAGCTCATATGTTAGATGGAGAAATAAATAAAAAAGGAGGAGATGAATGAGTGAAACTCAGAAAAAAACTTTGGGCATGGCAATAGCTAGTTTAGTTTTTGGATGTTTGATTCTTATCCCTATTTTAAACATACCCTTTGCTATAACTGCTATTATCTTAGGAATTATTGCTTTAAATAAAATTTCTAGTAATAAAGACACTTTAAAAGGTAAAGGTTTAGCCATCTCTGGCATTGTTCTTGGTGGTGTAGGAATTGTTTTAATTCCTATAATTGCAATGCTTGCTGCAATAGCTATACCAAATCTTTTAAGGGCAAGGATGAATGCCGGTGAAGCCAACGCAAAAGCAACCCTACGAACACTTTCAACAGCTGCTGAAAGTTATGCTGCAGCCAACAATGGAGAATATCCTTTTTCTGTATATAGCTTAACTACAACAGAACCGCCATACCTTAGTGAAAACTATACATCCGGTACCTATCAAGGATATAAGTTTAGTTGTGAATTCGATTCCAATGATTATGAATGCGTAGCTGCTCCTGAAAATTGCGGTACTTCAGGAACTAAAATATATACTGTAGAAAAAGAGGGGATGCTTTCAGAAACTGATTGTGCAGATTAATAAAAAAATTATAAATAAAACATCTAACAACTCATTCGAGCTGACCTTTTTGCGCCGCCAAATTGGCTTCAAAAAGGCAGCTCAATTCGAATGTTATATGGAGGAAATAAATAAAATATGAAAAAAATATTATTTATAATTATGATTTCACTATTGATAGTAAATGTTGGATATGGAGAAAATAATAAAGCATTTCAAGCACCAAAACAAACCAAGCCTCTTAAAATCACTATACGATTAATAAAAGATAAATACAATATTAGTGGTTTAACTAATAAGATAAAACTGCAAGCTATTATAAAAAATGACTCTGACAAAGAAATTATAATGTTATGGAATGATAAAGAACCTACTATAGAAAAAAAAGGCAAAATAACAATAGTAATTTCATCAGTACACTCCCAAAAAGATATTACAAATATTATAACTATCAAACCAAATGAAACCCGTAAAAAAACATTGCTACTTAAAGATTATTGGCCAACAGCAGGCCATAAGCTTATCTTTAAATATAATAACGTTGTTACAAATATCGGTCTTATAGATAAGCCAAACCTTTGGGAATATAATAATATTGATGAAATTAGGAAATTTATGAATAAACCAAACTACGAACTATTTATTGGTTCTATTACTTCTAACGCTATAAATATACCTTCTGAGCTAGAACCACAAAGGGGTCTTGATGTCGATTAAAATACTAACCCACATAACAACTCACTCCAACGGACCTGAATCGCCGGTTAGTTGAAACAGAAAGCGATTCATGCCGCTGAGTTCGAATGTTATGTTTAAAGAATAATTAAAAAGTAGTTGCCAAAAGGCATACGATGTGATATATTTTAACTATGGAAATACATTATCGCTGGGATAATGAAAAAAATAAAGTTCTTAAAAAGGTGCGTGGGATCAGTTTTGAACAAATTACTTTGCGTATTGATAAAGGTAATTTAGTAGATATTGTTGAACATCCTAATCAGAAAAAATATTCCAGCCAGAAAATGCTTGTTGTGAATATTAATAAATATATATACTTAGTTCCTTTTGTTGAAGAAGAAAAAAATATTTATTTCTTAAAAACAATTATACCTAGCCGTAAAGCAACTAAAAAATACAAGAGAGGTGAAAAATGAAAGATTTAAAACTTAACAAATATG
>JAGYOE010000062.1 GCA_018399755.1 Bacilli bacterium | reverse complement strand
CTACCGAAATAAGTAGTATTGATATTCTTACAACTAAGGATAATCAAGAAATGATTGATATTTTTAAAAAAGTTGGCTTTAAAAAGCTTGATACCAAAGACAATAAATTAAGCTTAGAGCCTAAGAAAGATGAAGTAGTTTATAGATTAACAATATAAACTTTACTTACTAGTTATTACTTAAATTGAGGGGTTTGATATAATGATATCTATAGATTTATTAAAGGGCTTTGAAGATCGAATTGCTTCAATTCAAAAACGTAAACCAGCAAAGGTAATTAAAATGAAATTACCTGAAGAATACAAACAAGTTATCGCAATGTATATTAAAGAAGAAAATGAAATATTATTTAATGATTTGTTATTTGATAAAACTAATGAAGTTGATTTAATGGCTGCTTTATTTCATGAAATGCGCCATGCATATCAATGGAATCAAATAACTAATAAAAAAAGTTCAACTGAACCTATTAATTTATTAGATGAATGGGAAGAAGAGTTTCACTTAAATTTACAACCAACAAAGAACCAAAATGATAACTATTATAAACGTTTAATTGAAATTGATGCTATTGCTTATGCTGATTTAAACATAAAAAATATTTATCAAACAAGTTTAGATATTCCTATTGAAATTAAATCAGATGTTTTAGCAAGAGAATCGGAAATAAAGCACAATAAAGATATAATTAAATTATAAAATTATAATGATTTTATAATTTTTTTTTGATATAATGAATGTAGATATAAAAGAAGGAGGAAAAACAATGAAAAAATATGTATGTGATGTTTGTGGTTACATCTATGATCCTGAAGTTGGCGATCCAGATGGAGGCATAGAACCAGGAACTGCTTTTGAAGATATTCCTGAAGATTGGGTTTGCCCAGAGTGTGGAGTAACTAAAGATAACTTTAGCCCTCTTGACTAAGTATGAAAGAATTTTGGAAAGATTTTCGCGGATTTATAACTAAAGGCAATGTCTTAGATTTAGCTATTGCATTAATAATCGGAACTGCTTTTAATGCAATTGTTAAATCACTTGTTAATGATATTGTAATGCCGCTAGTTTCTTTACTATTTAAAGCTGATATGAGTAACTTATATTTGGTTTTACGTGGTGAAGCAAATTATATAGCAGGCGAATTGATTTTATCAGAAGATGCAATTTTATTAACCTATGGTAATTTTATTACGCAGATTGTTAATTTCTTAATTATTGCCTTATCTATATTTGTTGCAATTAGATTTATAAAAAGGATGCATACTAATATAGATGAATACAAAAAAACCTTAAATCCAAAAAATAAAGTTAAAGAAGAAACTGGTAAATAATTACCAGTTTTTTTATATGCTCGAGATTGATTAAATATTCTTTCTATAGTAAACTATTTATAATTATTTAAAAGGGGATATAAATGGAACGACTATACTTTAATGCACAATTTGACTTTTTCTCTTCAGTTTTAGGTTTTTTTATTGCTGCAATTATTCTCGTTACAATCTATTCGATTTTAATTGAAATAAATAAACAAAAACATAAAAAGGAAAAATCAGACAATCTTAAATTTTCTAGTTTAAGACTACTAGAAAACTATAGTGGTATGGCATTTGCTAGTAAAATTGATGAGGATTGGACATTGACCTATCTTTCTTCAAATGCTTATTTAATCTTAGGCTATACCAATGAAGAAGTTTTGCATAATTCAGTTATTTCTTATAATGAAATTATTCACCCTAAATATCGTAAATTTGTTCATGATAAATACAAAGAAGCAATAATAAATAATGAAGATGTGGTTATTGAATATAAAATTATAACTAAAGATAAACAAGAAAAATGGGTAAGAGAAGAAGGAACTATTATTTACGATAAGTTTAATAACCCTGTTTCAGTTGAAGGTTTTATTTATAATATAAATTTTAAAAAAGAATTACTATATGATAAAAATATTTTAGAGTTAAGATATGAATCATTGTTTGAAAGCATTGATTTTCCAATTGTTGTTTTTAATAAAAACAAGATTATTGATATTAATCCAGCTGGATTAAACTTTTTTAGAGCCGCAACTAAAGCTGATATAGTTGGAAAACACCCTTTAGATTTTATTGATGAAGATTATAATGAGTTTTATAAAAACAGAATAAAGCGTTTAGAAGAAACAAAAACTGCAAACCTTCCAACTAACTATAAGTTTAAACGTCTAGATAACACTAAAATTGTTGCGAATGTATCAGCTACACCTTATTTTGAAAAAGGTGAGATGATAATGAATGCAATTATTTTTGAAAAAGAAGATAATCGCTCTTTCAATCAACAATTAAGAAAAACTGAACGAAGAAATCGCGATTTAATTCTTTATATGCATGAAGGTATTGGTGTATTTCAAGTTATTCCTGATGAATTAGATGGAAAAATGGTGTTTCAAAACAAACGATTTAGTGAGTTTATCTATGGTAATTATCAAAACCTTATTTATAAACGTTTTTCCGATATTTTTCCTAAAACTCAAGAAAACGACTTAAAAATAATATTTGATCAAACTAGAAATCAACCTTATACAAGAGAAGTATTAGATACTTCGACAAATCGATATTATCAATTTGTCTTTTATTATAATCGTGAAAATGAATTAATTGTGCAAATAACTGATTTAACTAAAGAAAAAGAAACTACTGAAAAATATTTACAAGAACGTGAAAAGTTAGCGGAAACATTAGAATCTACCGGAGTAAATCTTTGGGAATGGAACCTAGAAAATGATAGTTTAAGCTTTGATGAACGTTGGTTGCAATCAATGGGTTATTCTGATACTAATTATAGTCAGTTTAATTTTTCTTCGTTTGAAAAATTAATTCATAAAGAAGATTATCAATATGCAAGCAATGAAATCAATAATTATTTATCTGGTAAAACTCAATTTTTTAACCTTGAATTAAGAATAAAAGATAACTACGGTATTTATCATTTCGGACTAATAAGAGGAAAAGCAACTAAATATGATAAAACCGGCAAGGCAGTAGTTTTAAATGGTACCTATCAAGATATAACTATTAACAAAGAAAAAGAAGCAAAAATCAAATTTTT
>JAGYOE010000061.1 GCA_018399755.1 Bacilli bacterium | reverse complement strand
AGTTGGCTTAGGTGTTATGGGATTAGCTGATTTAGCTTTAAGTATGAACTTGCCATATGGTTCGGAAGAGTTCATTGATTTTATTGATAAATTAATGAGTAGAATGATTAATCAAGCTGCTAAAGCAAGCGCTTTAAATGCTAAAGAATTAGGAGTTTTTCCAGAATATGATTATGATAAAATTTCTAAATCAAAATTCTATCAAACCGTTATTAAACCCGAAACGGATGAATTAATTAAAAAATATGGTTTAAGAAACTCAAGGCTATTAAGTATTGCTCCAACAGGTTCAATTAGTAATATATTTGGAGTTAGCGGTGGTGTTGAACCATTTTTCCAAATTAATTATACAAGACGTATTATTTCTATGTTTGATGAAGAAAAGAAGATTACTGTTTGGGAAAAGACACCTTTAGCTATGGCCAAATCTAAAAATATTGACCCAGAAGATTTACCTGAATGGACTAAGATAACTTCTCAAAATATTAGTTTTGAAGATCGAGCTAATGTGCAAGCAACTATTCAAAAATATGTTGATACAGCAATATCTTCTACTTTTAATTTAACAAATAATGCTACGGTTGATGATGTTATGAATATTTATATAACTGCTTGGAAAAAGGGTTTAAAAGGAGCAACAGTTTTTAGAGATAGATGTGCTAAAATTGGAATCTTATCAGGTATAAATGAAAATACAGAAGATCTTAATCCTGCTAGTCCGCCAAAATTTAAGGTAAAAGAAATCTGGAAAAACTTTGTTACTGGTAAAGTTAAAGAATATGATACAAATGTTGAAATAGAAGACACTATATATAAACAAAAACGATTTGAAATTGAATTATGCCCACTTTGCAAATCGCCTTTGATTAAAAAAGAAGGTTGCATGCAATGTTCTAACAATGATTGTGATTATGAGAAATGTGCAATTTAAATTGAATAAGAGATATTAAGCAAAGTCGCTTAATATCTCTTTTATTTTGTTAAGAAATTATGTTATAATCTATTTGTTTAAAAAATACTTGAAAAGGAATAAATATGGACACTTTACTTTTTGCGATTAATTCTGTTATGCCGATTATTTTATTGATGGCTTTAGGCTATTTTTTAAAGAAAATCAATTTTGTTAATGATAATTTCTTAAAGATAGCAAATAAATATGTTTATAAAATTGCATTGCCGGCATTGTTATTTTACAATATTTATAAGATTGAATCTTTTAACAATATTTTGTGGAATCAAATTGTTTTTGCTGTAATAGGTATTTTGATTCTATTTATAATAGGAATTATTGTAGTAAGATTATTTGTTCCTGATAGTAGACAAAAAGGCGTTATTGTTCAAGTTGTTTTTAGAGCTAATTTTGCTATTATAGGAATTCCTTTAGCTCAAGCTATAGGCGGAGAAATTGCCGTTGTTCATTTGTCTATGATTTCTGCCGTTGCTATACCTTTAATGAATATTTTATCAGTAATAGCACTAACAATGTATACTGAAGAAAAACAACCAGGTCAATTGAAAAAAACCTTAATTAAAATAGCTAAGAACCCTTTAATAATTGGGATTGTTTTAGGCTTAGTTGTTTTGTTTGTTAGGAATTTTATCCCTAAAAACGATGAAGGAATGTATTTGTTTAGTTTGCAAGAGCATTTAAGATTCATTTATTTACCAATTCAATGGTTAGGCGAAACCACATCTCCAATAGCCTTAATAGTGCTTGGTGGAGGATTTCAATTTTACGTTATTAAACATTTATCAAAGCAAATATTTATCGGAACTTTTTTAAGAGTTGCTCTAGCACCAGTATTGATATTGAGTCTTGCGGTTTTATTGGATAAATATGTAGATTATTTTAGCTTTAATTATTTAGTTTATCCAGTTTATATATCATTGTTTGCTACTCCTACAGCTATTACAGGAGCCGTAATGGCAAAAGAAATGAAAAATGATTATGATTTAGCTAATCAATGTGTAGTATGGACAACTTTGATTTCTATATTAACAATATTTATTTCAGTTTTTGTATTTAAGATGATGAATTTACTATAAAAAAATCCAACCAAAGTTGGATTTATTTTATATTAAGATAGATATCAGTATTAGCTGGATCTTTTACTTGTATGCCTTCATTAGTCTCTTGATATTTTAAATTTGCGGATTTGATACTTTCAATAGCTTTAAGATACTTTTCACAGTTTGGATAGGTTATAGTAAATGATTTCATTTTATTGCAATTTAAACTATGTGTACTCCATGTATTAATCGCTAAATGATGATGGTATTTTTTATCTGACATGAACACAGCGTCTTTAATTGATTCGTTAACTATATCAAAACCGATAATATTATTATAAAACTTTTTAGAATCTGCTAAATTATCAACTTGTAAATGTAAATGGCCAATCATAGTATCAATAGGCAATTTAGAAAAACAATCATAATCCTCAGCTGAGTAATAGACCCCTTTATAATCAAATGGTAATGTGTCCATTTTTATTTGATTATTTGCTTCTATCCATTCACTATCGTCTTTATCACAACTTATTTCAATTCCAAATCCGTCTGGATCTTGAAGGTAAATAGCTTCGCTTACTAAATGATCTGCGGCTCCATCAATTGGTATTTGTTTTTTAATTAGATGATGGAGGAATTTACCTAAAGCTTTTCTTGTTGGAAGTAAAATTGCAAAGTGATAAATATTCATATTTTTATTAGTAGTATTGGTGTTATTATCTTTATATAATCTGATTAATTCATTTTTATGGTCAACTGTTAAGGATATATAGTTTTCAGTTTTGTTTAAAATACTAAATCCAAGACTATTTATATAAAAATTTATACTTTTATCTAAATTTTGTACTAAAAGATCGATTCTTGAAACGTGAATCGCATCTTTATGGTAGTAATATATCATAATATTCCTCCCTCTTGCTTTATTATAACGAAAAAGAACGATAATTCCTTGTAATATGCTTATAAATTATTTTTGATTATTAAATAAAAAACTTGCTTTTTTATTTAAACTTTGGTAAGATATATATCGGCCTTTAAAATAGGATATGCGATACCTTTACTTATCAAATGCATTATCTAAAATATGGCGATTAGCGCTCATAGCTCAATTGGATAGAGCGTTTGACTACGGATCAAAAGGTTTCGGGTTCGACTCCTGATGAGCGCGCCAGTTTACGGGA
>JAGYOE010000060.1 GCA_018399755.1 Bacilli bacterium | reverse complement strand
GAAGCATTGGAAAATATTCCTAAAATGATGGAAATGGATCGGAGATTTCATATCAGTATTGCCAGAGCGGCTCACAATAATTTCTTGTTTTCCATGATGCTCAATATGAGTAACCTGTTAAAAGAAAGACTCTGGGTCAATATGAAAGAAAAGACTTGGAGCTTACCCGGTTATCCTCAAAAATACTTAAAAGAGCATTCTGCAATATTGGAGGCGATTAAGAGCAAGGATAGCAAAGCGTCCCGTAAGGCAATGCATTTCCACTTGGCCGGTGTGGAGAGAGATTTGCTGAAGGAATAATATGTTATTAAAAAAAATTTAAGAATGTATTATTGTGATTCCTAATACACCCAGGATTGGTGTCGAATTAGCCAAAGATGTATTAAAGAAATTTCCATACTCCAGAAGAAAGATAGAAACACGTTTACACATCGATGGTTCAGTTGTAGATCAATAAAAATAAAAAATAATTTGGAGGATTTAATATGAAAATGGCTACAGAATTAAGAAAGCTATTTGAAGAAAAAAAAACGATTGTTGCTCCAGGCGCTCATGATGTTCTAACCGCAAGAATAATTGAACAAACTGGTTTTGGTGCAGTTTATATGACGGGATATGGAACTTCTGCCAGTGTATTAGGAAGACCGGATGTCGGACTCTTAACCATGACTGAAATGGTGGAAAGAGCAAGAAATATGGCAGAAATTATCAATGTTCCTTTAATTGCTGATGCAGATACGGGATATGGAGATATCATAAATGTAATCAGGACAGTAAGAGAATACGAAAAAGCTGGAGTTGCCTGTATTCAATTGGAAGATCAGGTCGCACCAAAAAAGTGTGGACATATGTTGGGCAGAGAAATAATCCCGGCTGAAGAGATGGTGAAAAAGATTGAGGCCGCTGTTGACACTCGTATTGATCCGGATTTTATGATTATGGCTAGAACAGATGCAAGAACTAATCATGGTTATGAAGAAGCTATTAAAAGATGCAAACTTTATAAAAAAGCCGGTGCTGATATTATTTTTTATGAATCGCCGGAGACTATAGAGGAAATGGAAAGATTAAATAGAGAGCTTGGAGATACTTTAACATTAGCTAACATGTTAGAGAAAGGCAGAACCCCACTTCTTACTGTTAATGAATTGGGAAAATTAGGTTATAATTTAGTGATTTTTTGTGTTTCATCGGTCTATGTGACAGCAAAAGCAGTAAAAGATCTTATGGTTTATCTTAAAGAAAATGGAACAACTAAAGGTTTGGTAAATAACAAAATGATTCCCTTTGAAGAATTCAATACTATGATTGGATTAAATGAAATTAGAGAAATAGAAAAAAAATATAAATAATTAATTAAAAACTAATATAAAAAATATTAGGAATGAAAGGGGTCAGGCTTCACAAATTCACATAAAAAACTTTATACTTTTTGCTGGTATAGGTGGATGAGATTGCTTTGTCGCTATGCTCCGCGTAATGACTGGGAGGAGAGGGGTTCAGCGTAATAATCTAATGGTCAATAATTAAAAAATAACAATCAACTACTACTCCATTCTTTGGGCTATGAAGGATTTGTTCTTCTGGAAACATTTAAATAAATCTTGACCCAAAGAAAGCACTTTTCTTAATTATAAAGGGTATAATTGTTTTCCGTCCATTGAATGGCGAAAACGGACCAAGTCTTTAATAGGAAATGGTTTTCCGTGTCCAGGGTAAATCATTTTAGCCTTACTACTAATTAAGGTATCCCATGATTTTTGATAATCATCAAGATTTTCAATGCAGATTATATTTCGGGCAATGCTTGGAAAATTATTCATGGCTGCATCACCGCAAAATGACTTATCTTTTTCTAACAGCAATCCAATAGAATCATTTGTATGCCCCGGGAGCATAAGAATATCGGCAGGTATACCTATGATACGAAAAAAATTAGAATGTTCATTAGCCATAATTATATTACTTGATAGATTCACTGGCGGAAATACATGTTTTCCTTTATTAAGAAGACTTATAAATTTACAAAAAAGTAAGGCTAAAGTATTTGAACAACCACCTATAAATCGGTTATGTCTTTCCTTTAATCTTTCAATTGCTTCACTATGTAAGATTATAGTTGTTTCAGTGGTTTCCAATAAATCTTTTAAAAATCCAACATGATCGTCATGTACGGGAGTGATGAAAATATAGGCTTTATCCGAAGAAGAAAAGCCATGTTTAGACAGCTTTCTTGAGAAACGACTAAATCCCCCAAAGATTAGTGTAGGTCTTGAATATAAGTTTTAAAGTGCCATATTTATTTTATAGAAAGATCATTACGTTCCTAATTTCCCCTGGGCACACTGTATTATATCATTATTCAGAAAAATACTAAATAAAATATACTTTTTAATATAGGTCATTTCAGTGATTTTTAGAAAATGATATTTAAAGACATAAGTCTAAGTATTTTTTTGTGAAGAGTAAAGAAATTTTAAGTAAAAGGAATATAATTAGATAGAGCATCTATCAACGATTGAAATAACTAGTTTAATATTAAAGATATTGGGAGGAAAATAAAATTGAAAAAATTAATCATACTGTCTTTTTTATTATTCTTTTACCTTTGATTTACAGTATCAATGTTTTTGCTCTGAGCCATACGAATTTCCATTTATATACCTACAATTCTGTTGCCGGACAATTACTGCGGATTAATCCATTGACCGGTCAGACAACCGTCATATCCTATTTTTAATGAGTTAAAAAATATCATCTTTAAAACCTCCGGTGTTGCCAAATTGCTTCATGACGTTTTAATAAACTTTAAAGGCATAACCCAAGCTTTTATTTACGGTTCCTTTGCCAAAGGGGAAGAAAGAGAAGATAGTGATATAGATTTACTGATTATTGGTAAGATCAATGAAGATAAACTAATCGATAAACTAAACAAACTAGAGAAAAAATTACAGAGAGAAATAAATTACACTCTTTATAGTAAAGATGAATTTGAAGAAAAGAGAGAAAAAGGAAATTCTTTTATTTTAGATATTATCCAAGGTAAAAAAATAACTATAATAGGAAACGAAAATGAGTTAAGTTGAGGCAGAAACTGCTTTAAAAACATCAGAAGAATTTTTTGATAATGTATTCGAAAGACTGAAGAAAGAGAATACTCAATTAAAATTGGATTTTAAATAATAGTAAGATTAAGATTAAAGGGGCGATTCT
>JAGYOE010000006.1 GCA_018399755.1 Bacilli bacterium | reverse complement strand
GCTTTTTCAATTAATAATATATCTTTGATTGTGTCTTGTTTATTAAGATATTTAAAATAATTGTCATTACTACAAAATTTATCAATAATGATTTCATCGTACTTTATTTTCTTGTTAATCATTTTTTTAATTGCGTGATTATGCAAATAAGCTTTTATTTTGTTTAAATTATAACCTTCTTCAGTTAGATTATTGAATTTTTCATTATTTAAGATAAGAATATGATGTGATATTTCATTAATTAGTTTAGGTGCTATTAGTTTGATATAATTATCTGACATGTTTTTGCTATCTTGAATATTTAATTCATTTAAAAATGGATAATTTCTTGGACAAACCAAAGCTGCACAAACAATAACAGGGCCAAAAAAATCTCCAGTACCAACCTCATCAGTACCAATTGCACATTTTTTATAATGTTCATTAAGATAAAGAGTAGAATTAGCTGTTTTGGTTATTTCTGGTTTTGTACCAGTAATTTTTAACCACTTTTCATATTCTTCTTCAGCGTTTTCACCTTGAAAAACCACTTTATTAGAATTGTAAACAGTTATAGTTAAATTATCCACTTTAAAAAGGTGTTTTATATGAGGAGTATTCGGTTTTTCAGAAAATCGATTATAATAATCGACTAATTTTTTAAGATATTTATTGTTAATTTCTAAAACGGTCTTCATTCTCTCAACTCCCCTTTTTATTTTATCATAATATGTGGTAAAATAGAAGGTGCGGAGAGTGAAATATGATAGCCGATATTAATAAACTAGAATTTGATAAGATTAAAGATTTATTGCGCAATTATGCAGTTACCGACTTAGGGAAAACTTTAGTTAAAAAATTATCACCTAAAACTAATAAAAGCACTATAGATAAAGAGTTAAGCGAAGTTGAAACAGCTAAAATAATGATAATTAGATTTGACTCTACACCTTTGACAGGTGTTTTAGATATAAATTCAGTTATAAGAAAAGCAGTTATTGAGTCTGTTTTAACTGTAGAAGAATTAATGAAGATTGTTTCTCATCAAGAAGCTATACAAAGAACTAATCAATACATAAAGAAAATTAAAGCTTTAGAAATTGAAATAACTTCTTTAGAAGAATATTATCAACGCTTAGAAAATTTGAGTGATTTAAAATCTAAAATTGACCAAGTAATTGATAAAAAAGGTGAAGTTTATGATAATGCATCACCTTCTTTAGCTAGTATACGCAAAAAAATTAAAACAATTGAGGATAGAATTGATACTAAAATGGCTTCGCTTTTAAAAAGTGAAGCAAATAAACTGAGTGATAGTATAATAACAATTAGAAATAATCGTTTGGTCTTACCAGTAAAAGCTGAATTTAAAAATTCTTTTAAAGGTGTTATTCATGATCAATCTGCTAGTAAAGAAACTGTTTTTATTGAACCTTTAAGTTGTTCTAATTTAAATAATCAATTACAGAGTTTATTATTAGATGAAGAAAGCGAAATCGAAAAGATTTTACGAAAGTTAACTGCTAGTGTAAATAAAAAAACTGATGAGTTAAAATCAAATTTAGATATTTTTACTTATCTTGATATTGTTTTTGCAAAAGCAATATATGCTGTAGAATTTAATTTTACTAGACCAAAATTAACTGATAAAATTAAATTAATTAACGCAAAACATCCGTTAATCGATCCAGAAGAAGTTGTTGGTAATAATATTATTTTTGGCAATTATCATCATATTATAATTACTGGGCCTAATACTGGTGGAAAAACTGTGGCTCTAAAAACTTTAGGCTTATTAGCAATTATGGCACAGTCTGGTTTTTTAATTCCGGTAAATGATAACTCAGAAATAGTTGTATTTGAAAATATATTTGCGGATATAGGGGATGAACAATCAATTGAACAATCTCTATCAACTTTTTCATCACATATTGGAAATATTATTAGAATATTAGATAATGTATCGGATAACTCATTAGTATTATTGGATGAAATTGGTTCAGGGACAGACCCAAAAGAAGGTGCTTCTTTAGCAATTTCTATTATGGAGTATATTAGAAAATTAAAGATTTACTCAATGGTTACTACCCATTATCCTGAATTAAAAACTTATGCTTATAATCTTGTTAATACAGTAAATGCTTCTGTTGAATTTGATTTAGATAGTTTACAACCAACATATAAATTGAAAATTGGAGTTCCTGGCAGTTCAAATGCTATTTCTATCGCTAGAAGATTGGGACTTAATGATGAAGTTTGTAAACACGCAGAAAATGTTTCATTAAGTTTTGATACTGATGTTACTAAATTGATTAATAAATTAGAAAATCAAAGCAAAAATTTAGAAGCCGAAATAAATGAGTATGAAAATAAAAATGATGTTCTTGAGAAAAAATCTAGAGAATTGGAAGAATTAAAACAAAAGCAAAAACAAGAACAAAATCAATTATTAAAAAAATTAAAACTAGAAAATACCGAAAAACAAAAACAAGCTTTAGAAGAGGTTAATAGTTTAATAGAAGAATTAGATGAATTGAAATCTCAAGCAGAATTTAAGGAACATAAATTAGCTAAAATTAAACATAAAAGCAAAAATGTTATAGATGATGAAACTAAATACGAAAAAACAAGTGATCATAAAATAACCATTGGCGATCGAGTAAAAGTTTTACCTTATCAAAGGAATGGCATAGTCAATAAGAAATTAAAAGCTAATGAATATGAGGTTCAAATGGGAGTTTTAACTATTACTGCAAAAGAAGATGATTTGGAGTATTTAGGCAAAGGAAAAACTGAAAAACCAAAAATAAAGTCACAACCACTTAAAACAATAAC
Organism: Bacilli bacterium; assembly: GCA_018399755.1. Taxonomy (GTDB): domain Bacteria; phylum Bacillota_I; class Bacilli_A; order Izemoplasmatales; family Hujiaoplasmataceae; genus Hujiaoplasma. The sequence goes on along the minus strand of JAGYOE010000006.1, from coordinate 49,802 downwards.
ACCTAAGGTAGAACTAGATTTACATGGAAAACGCTATGTAGAAGCGATGGAAGAATTAGATAAGTTTGTAGATGATTGTTTATTGAGCAATTTAGAGTTTGCATATATAGTACATGGAATTGGAACACAAGCCCTAAAAAAGGGTGTAGAAAAATTTGCTAAAGAAAACCCACAAATAAAAAACTATCGATCGGGTGGAGAACACGAAGGTGGTAAAGGTGTTACGATTATATATTTTAAATAGTTTCAGACAGAGGAGTTGTTGTAATTGAAAAATACAGATAATGGAATTATTATTATCGATAAACCAAAAGGATTGACATCACATGATGTTGTTGATGTCGCTAGAAAAGCCCTTGATACAAGGAGAATAGGTCACATAGGCACATTAGACCCTAATGCTACTGGTGTGTTAGTTCTATGTGTCAATAAAGCGACAAAACTAGTGAAATATTTTTCTGAAAACAAAAAAAAATATATTGCTGAAATAATTATTGGTAAAGCAACAGATTCTGATGACTGTACTGGTAAAGTTGTAAATCAAAAAGTTGCTTCCGATATAAATGAATCATTAGTTAAAGAAAAATTAAAAGAGTTTGAAGGCAAAACCATGCAAACACCGCCAAATTTTTCTGCAATTAAGGTTAATGGATTTAAGCTATATGAATTAGCAAGAAAAGATATTCAGGTTAATAATATAGAACCAAGAGAAGTTGAGGTTTTTTCTATAGATAACTTTAAAGAATTAGAAACTGGTAATGAATATCGCTTCCAAATTGATATAGAGGTTTCTAAAGGAACTTATATTAGAGCAATTGCAAGAGATTTAGGGAAAAAACTTGATAATTTTGGTTGTTTAGGCGAACTAAGAAGAACTAAAATTGAAAACTTTTCTATTGAAGACGCTCATACAATTGAAGAATTAAAAGCCAATTCAATAAAAGTATTAGAACCTTTCCAATTTTTAGATATGCAAAAATTAGTTGTTGATGAAAGAGCAAAATCTTATATCGAAAATGGTCGTTTTTTAGAGTTAGATTTGTTTGCTAAAAAAACTGATACAATTATTTATTCAAATGAAGGAGAAGTACTAGCTATTTATTATTATGATGAAGATAAAGACGTTATGAGAATGTCGGTGAAATGGTGTTAGAGGTAAAATATATCAATTTTGATGATGAGATAGAAGAAAAGAATGCTATTGCTTGTTTAGGATTCTTTGATGGATTACATATTGCTCATCAAAAATTGATTGAAAAAGCTCAAGAATTGAAAAAACAAACAAGTAAGAAATTACTTGTTTTTACTTTTGACCAAAGTATAAGCAAATATTTAAATAATAAACCTTTTTACTATCTAACATCAATTGAAGATAAAAAAGAAATTTTAGAAAAATATGATGTGGATATACTTTATGTTTTCCGCGTCAGCAAGCAATTAATTAGCATGGAACCAGATGAGTTTATATATCAATTTTTAATTAATATGGATTATCTAGTTGTTGGTTTTGATTTTACTTATGGATTTAGGAGTTTGGGGAATGTATCTCATTTAACCCAATTTGATGAATTTAAAACCGTTGTAATACCTGAATTAACTTACCAAAGCGAAAAAATTGGTTCAACCAAAATAAGAATAGCTTTAGATAATGGAGATTTAGAACTGGTAAATTATTTATTAGGAAGAAATTATCAAATTCAAGGAAAAGTAATTAAAGGCAAAGGGATTGGTAAAGATTTAGGTTTTCCCACAGCTAATATTGATTATACTAATTATTATTTGCCTACAATGGGTGTATATTTAACAAAAATTTATTTAAATGAAAAAATTTATTATGGAGTTACTAATGTTGGGAAGAGACCAACATTTAAAAATAATATAATTAGTTTAGAAACTTATATATTTGATGTAAATGATGATTTATACGATAAATATATTACTATTGAATTTTTAAACTATCTACGCGAAGAAATAAAATACGCGAATAAAAACTTATTGATTAGACAAATTAAAAAGGATGTTGCTCAAGCTAAAAAAATGGTAAAAAGGAGCTATTTATGAAAAAGTTAGGAAAATCTTTTTGGATAGTGATTGGAATTGCTTCAGTATTTTTTCTTATATTAATTATTGTTTCTGCCGTATTAGATCTTGGAGAGAAAATTGCTAGAATTCATGTTTATTTAGAGTATGCTTTTTATGTTGTTTCTGGTGTTTTGTTTTTCTTCTTGTTTATAAGACCAATATTTACTATTCTTTTATCACCTAGTTTTTCTATTGATCATTTATTTACCGAAGAACAAAATGCAAGAAAAAACTATAAAATGTATAAAAAAGTTGCTAAAAACCTTCTAGAAGAAGATTACTTAAGTGATGAGGATAAAGGGCTAATTGAATTATCAATTACTGACAGTTTAAAATTGAAAAGAGCATTATCTAATATTTTTGATAAAACAATAAAAAAAGAGTTAAACAAAATGATTGTTTCTCATGCTGAAACAGTGTATATCTCGACAGCTATATCACAAAATGGTAGATTAGATGCTTTAGCTGTAATAACAATCAACCTGAAGTTAATTAAATCCTTAGTTTTTAAATGCGGTTTTAGACCTAGTTATCTATCTTTAGGTAAATTATCTTTAAATGTTTTATCTACAGCGATAATTGCAGAAAATTTAGAAGAAATGGATTTTTCAGAAATTTTTCCTTCTTCTTCAATAAATGCATTAAAAGAAATGCCATTATTAAAAACTGTTACTGGCTCCTTTGCTCAAGGAATTGGTAATGCGTTACTTTCTTTAAGGGTTGGAATAATTTGTCGTAATTATTTATTTATGGATTTAAAAGGTTTAAATAAAAACCAAATTAGAAAACTTGCCTTTGGAGAAGCTATGATTCTCTTGCCAAGAGTTATCGCACAATCAATGAAAAAAATGCCTAGTAGATTAAAAGGCTTCTTTGGCAAAATTTTTTAGTCTAAATATTTGCTTTATACCTATATATTTGTTATAATTTGAAAAGTGAAAAAATACATTGGAGGTATTAAAAAAATGACAATTGATAAGCTAAAAGGATCAAAGGTACGTTTCGACGTAAAAGTGCCTGCTGAAAAATTTGAAGAAGGTCTTGATCACGCTTTCAAAGTTGAAAATGAGAAAGTAGAAATTAAAGGTTTTAGAAAAGGAAAAGCACCTAGACATGTTTATGAAAATAAATATGGAGTAGAGTCATTATATCAAGAAGCAATTCAACATGTATTACAAGATACATATTATAATGCAGTTGTTGATGAAAAAATTGATGTTGTTGCTCAACCGAAAATCGACTTAGATCCTAACAAGATTAAAAGAGGCGAAGATTTCACTTATGGTGTTACAGTTGCAGTAAGACCTGAAGTAGAACTTGGTGAATACAAAAACTTAAAAGTTGAAGTTGTTCCTGCAAAAGTTAGTGATTCAGAAGTAAAAGCAGAGATTGAACGTAAATTAGAACAAAATGCAGAGATGATTGTAAAAGAAGATGGAAAACTTGAAAAAGGTGATACAGCTGTTTTTGATTTCTCTGGATCAATTGATGGAGAAAAATTTGAAGGCGGTTCAGCTGAAAACTATGAGTTAGAAATAGGTTCAGGTAACTTTATTCCTGGTTTTGAAGAACAAATGATTGGTATGAAACCAGAAGAAGAAAAAGATATTGTAGTTACTTTTCCAAAAGACTACCAACAAGAATCTTTAGCTGGCAAAGAAGCAACATTTGCAACTAAATTACATGAAATTAAAGTTAGAAAAGTTCCTGAATTTGATGAAGAATTTGTTAAAGACTTAGATATTGATGGTATTGAAACCAAAGAAGATTACCAAGAACATGTAAGAAAAGAATTAGTTGGTGCAAAAGAAAAACAAAATGAAAACCATATTCGTCAAACTGTTGTTACAAAAGCAACTGAAAATGCTGATTTTGAGATTCCTGAAGAAATGATTGAAGAAGAAAAAAATCGTTTATATCAAGCTCAAGTTAATCAAATTAAACAATACGGTTTAGATTTTAAAACATATTTACAATATATGGGTAAAACTGAAGAACAATTTAAACAAGAACTAGAAGCTCAAGCAGAAAAATCAATTTCTCAACAATTAGTTATTAATGAAATTGGTAAGAAAGAAGATTTTGAAGTTAATGAAGAAGCTGTTAAGGCGAAATATGATGAGTTACAAGAACAATACAAATCACAAAATGTAACTATGGATCAAATTAAACAAGCCATTCCTGAATCAGCTGTTAAAGTTGAAATCATCTATGGTAAAACTGTTGATTTCTTAGTTGATAACGCTGAAGTAGTTACTGAAAAAAAAGCTAAATAATATATAATTAAATTGCTGTTAAAAAAGTAAAAACCCTGAATGTTTATCGGTTAAAATATTAGGGTTTTTTCTTATTGTATGTTAAAATATAGAGTGAAAGTTTAATATAAAGAGGTGACAAAAATGTATAATCCAAATGAGATATTTACTGATCAACTGCCTGTAATTGCTGTTAGAGGTGTGATTTTTCTACCTGTTTCAGATATAAGAGTTGAAATTGGTCGAGAATTTACAAAAAAAGCAATTCATGAAGCTGAAGAAAATCGTGAAGGACATGTGCTTTTAGTTTTTCAACAAAATCCCAAAATAGAAGAACCGGAATTTTCTGATTTTCTAGAAATAGGGATTTTAGCTAAAATTGCAGTTAAAATAAAATTACCAAATGGTAATTACAAAATTAAATTTACTCCAATTACTAGAGTTAAATTAGATGATATTATAATCAAAGAACCTTATTATGAAATCGAATTTACATCAGTTTTAGCAGAAGCTGATGATTTTGATGAGCAACAAGTTTCGGTGAAAATCCTTTCAAAAGAAATAGTAGAAAATGCTAAATTTTTGTTTAGAGATCAAAAGAAGGTGTTAAATTCGTTAAAAGATGGGATAACTTCATCTAAATTATCGGATTTAATAGCTTCTGAATTAAGAATATCTGAAAGTGATAGGATTAAATATTTAACTGAATTATCAGTTAATAAACGTATTCAATATTTATTAGAAGATATTGAAAAGCAAAAAAAATTACAATCAATAGAAAACAAAATAAATGAAAGTGTTAGAAAATCATCTGATCAAAACCAAAAAGAATATTATTTGCGCCAAAAAATGAAAGCTATTCAAGAAGAATTAGGCGATTCTAAACAAAGTGATTATGATAAGTTTTTAAAAGAGATTAACGAATCAAATATGCCTGAAAATGTTAAGGAAAAAGCTTTAAAAGAACTAAAAAGATATGAATATCTTTCACCTAATTCAAATGAATCAAATGTCGCAAGAACATATATTGAGACATTAATATCTATTCCTTGGTCTAAAAGTACAGAAGACGAAAAGGATATTAATGTTGCTGTTGAAAAATTAGAAAAATCTCACTATGGTTTAAAGAAAGTTAAGGATAGAATTATTGAATATCTATCAGTTAAAATGTTAACTGGTAAGAATCCACAAACGATTCTTTGTCTTTCAGGACCTCCAGGAGTTGGAAAGACTTCACTAGCAAAGTCTATTGCTAATGCTTTAAATAGAAACTTTGTTAAAACAAGTTTGGGTGGAGTTCATGATGAAGCAGAGATTAGAGGACATAGAAGAACATATGTTGGAGCTTTACCTGGAAGAATAATAAATGGGATGATTAAAGCTAAAGTTGTTAATCCTGTATTTTTAATCGATGAAATTGATAAATTAGCAGCTAATGCTAAAGATGATCCATCTTCAGCTTTATTAGAAGTTTTAGATCCTGAACAAAATAAATATTTTAATGATCACTACGTTGAAGAGGACTATGATTTATCTCAAGTAATGTTTATTACTACAGCAAACTATCTTCAAAATATTCCTGCACCATTACGAGATAGAATGGAAGTTATTGATTTAAGTTCTTATACTGAAATTGAAAAATTCCATATTGCTAAAAAGTTTTTAATTGAAAAACAAATTAAAAATCACGGTCTAGATGAGAAAAAGTTTCAAATTACCGATTCAGCAATTAAAACTATTATTAGAGAATATACTAGAGAAGCTGGAGTTAGACAATTAGAAAGATTGTTGGGAACTATTGTTAGAAAAGCAATTAAAGAAATATTAATTAAGAAGAAAGATTCAGTTACTGTAAATCAAAATAATGTTCATAAATTTTTAGGTAAACGTCTATATAAAAACAATAAAATTCCATCAACTAATATGATTGGTGTAGTTACTGGTTTAGCTTATACAATGGCTGGTGGCGATACTTTAGAAGTAGAGTCAACTTATTACCCAGGAAAGAATAACTTAGTCTCAACAGGTAATTTAGGCGATGTAATGAAAGAATCTGCCATGGCAGCTCTTTCTTATATTAAATCTAATCAAAAACGCTTAAAAATTGATAATGATTTACTAGAAAAAAATGATTTTCATATACATGTTCCTGAGGGTGCTATTCCTAAAGACGGGCCATCTGCAGGGGTTACAATTGCAACTTCTTTAATATCAGTCTTAGCTAATAAAAAGGTAAACCGATTCGTGGGAATGACTGGAGAAATCACATTAAATGGTAGAGTTTTACCAATTGGTGGTTTAAAGGAAAAATCAATTGCCGCAAGTCGTTCTGGATTGAAGGAAATAATTATTCCTGAGGGAAACGAAAAAGATGTTGAGGATATTCCAAAAGAAGTAAGAGATAAACTAACTATTCATTATGCTAAAAAATTAGATGATGTAATAAAAATTGCATTAGTAGATTAAACCAATGCTATCCTTCGGGATAGCTTTTTGTTGTGAAGGTGAACATATGAAAAGATATAAAAGGCTGATATTTTACATTATGGCTTTAAATTTATTAGGTTTAAGCATTGCTTTAATCCAAAATACAAATTTAGGTATGGCACCATGGGATGCCCTTGCAAGAAATTTTTATGAAGGCGTTCCAATTAGATATACCTATTTATCTCCGTTATTGTCAATAATTTTAATTTTATTAGCTTATTTAATCAATTTTGAAAAATTAGATTATAAAATAATAATTCCTATTTTAATTAGTACTTATATTGGCTTTGCAATAGATATTGCGCTTTTGTTTGTTCCAAGTGTTATAGAATTGGGGTTTTTATTTAATTATCTATATTTATTAATAGCTATGATTTTGATTTCTATTGGATTAAATGTTATTATTTATTGTGGTTATACTTTACCCGCGCTTGAACATTTTATTCAAGCAATTGCCAGACGTTTAAAGATAAGTTTTGGTAAAGCAAAATTAGTTGGTGAAATTATTGCGTTTTCATTAACAATTATATTTGGCTTTATTTTTTCTCATCAATCGCAAAGTTTTTTTATTGGTGAAACAACAATAATTGTTTTATTATTCATTGGTTTCTTTGTTGATCTATTTAGGAAACCTACATTTAGTATCTTAGAGAGGGTATTATGATATTAGAAATCTATGCAGATAATTTAAAGGAAACAGATATTAGTAATAATAAATACTATTCAGCTAGAGGAATCATTACTAAAAATAATCAAGTTTTATTACTTTATTCAGCTAGTTTAAATTTCTATATGTTACCTGGAGGTAGAACTGAAAGAAACGAAACTCCAGAAGCGTGTGTAATTAGAGAAATAAAAGAGGAAACTGGCTATGAAACTACAATCAAAAATAAAACCATTGTAATTAAAGAGTATTATCCAGATTCTTATTGGGAAAGTCATTTTTTTAAATTGAATATAGAAAGTTTTGATAAAGATAATTATCAACTAACCGAAGAAGAAATAAATTTTGATTTACATAAAAAATGGTTTAGTTATGATAAAGCATTACAAATTTTAGATAATCATGAATCAAATTATTTTAAAGCATATAATATAATGCAACGTGATTTTTTAGCTTTAATAAACTCAATTTAAGGTGGTTTTATGGAAGTAACTGCTAATAAATTATTTAATTATATAAGATGTAGACGCTTTGCTGCATTAAATGATGCTAATTCACCTACAGATTCACTAAAAAACAATAATTATTACCAAAAAACAATCTCTAAATTTAAAGATATATTTTTAGGCTTAAACTACTATGAAAAATTATCATATGTTAAAGATATCAATTATACTTATGATTTTCACCATGATTTTACTCTATCTGAAAATTTTGATTTTATATTTAATGACAAAGATATTTATATTTTAATTAGCGCTTCTTCAAAAGAATTTTTAAATTTAAAATACAAATTTGCTAGTCATACACATCAATTATTCAAAAAGAATTCTCAAGGATATTATCAACTTGATAAGTCTGGTAAAAATTCAGTTAATTACCAACAAAAATTAAATAAATTATTCGCGAAAAATGAGATTAGTGGACAAGTAATTTTAAAATATGCTTTTATGCAATATTTATATAAAAATATTTTTCCAAAAAAAGATTTTAATCTATTTTTTGTTTTAATTAATGAAGAATATGTTCATGATGGGATGGCTTATACTGATAAGTTATATCATATCTTTGATTTTTCTAATTTAGATGAATTAGATAAAAAAATAGAAATTTCTTTATTTAGAATGATTAATCATATAGAACTAAATGATTTTACTCCTTGTGAATTAGAACGGAATGCTTGTCTTAGGGGTAAACCATTACAATGTAAATTTGTTGATTTTTGTTATAGCCATTTACCAAAGGAAAATTCGATTTTTGATTATTTTAATCCACATTTAGGATTTAAAGAAAAATTAAAAAAAACCTATATACATCATGATACTTATGAATTGTTAAATGAAGGTTATATTAAAATGGAAGATATACCTATGGATTGGTTAAAAAATAAGAACCGACTTATGCAAAGGTATTGTTTAGATAATAATGTTACTTATATCAATAAAGAAAAAATTAATATTATCTTGTCGCATTTAAAATATCCTTTGGTATTTTTAGATTTAAGTTATATGCCAATTATCATTCCTAAGTTTAAGCATGAAAAACCTTTCGATAATATTTCTTTTCAGTATTCGCTTTTTACACAAAAAGAAAATGAAAAAATTGACTTAGATAGTGATAGTTATATTCATAATTTTAAAGAGTCAAGAAGTGATAATCGTAATGAATTTGCAGAAAAGTTTGTTAATGATGTATTGCGCTATGATTCTAGTATAATAGTTTATAAAAAACCACAGATAATTAAAATATTACAAGGATCAAAATTGATATTTCCACATTTAAAATCTAAATTAGAGATTATTATTGAGCGAGTTGTAGATATTCTAGACATTTTAAAAATTGATCCGAAGTTTTTTAAAGATCATAATATAAAAAATGTTGATTTAAGCACTTATAACTTTTACGATAATAAATTATCCGGCTCATATTCAAGATCTAAACTTGCAAAAGTGTTCAATTTTGAAAAAATAAATGATTTGACTATTAATGATGATAAAACTGAATACAAAATATTTAGATTATTTAATGATAATGATGAAAGCACTAAGGATAAACTAAAACTAGATATGATGATTTATAGCAAATATAAAGCTTATTTACTTTATAAAATTATTGATAAGTTAAAACAGATGATTTCTGCTTAGATATTTTTGCTTAAATATTTTGTTTAAAAACTAGTTTATTTCTTGCATTTAGGTTTAATATATGATATAATTCTTTTCGCGCCTATAACTAGAATATACGAGTCTCCAGCGTTTATTTTGGACTTAGGTAAGTATATATAATAAGGAGGATAACTTTATGGCTTTAAACCAAGATCAAATCAAAAAAATTGTTGATGAATATCAAATTAAAGAAGGAGATACTGGTTCTGTTGAAGTACAAGTAGCTTTATTGACAGAAGAAATTAATCTTTTAATCGAACATTTGAAAATTCATAAACATGATCATCATTCAAGAAGAGGTCTTTTAAAAAAAGTTGGTAAACGTAGAAGTTTATTGAACTACCTTAAAAGCAAATCACTTGAAAGATATGCTGATTTAATTAAGAAACTAAACTTAAGAAGATAACTATAAAGCACCCTTTTAAATGGGTGCTTATTGTTTGTTTTATATTTAAAAAATAATGAAACTGTGTTATAATATATAGTTAGATGTGTAGCGAAATATTGAAATGAGGTAAATAAATGAAAAAAGTATTTAAAAAGGATTTTTACGGAACTGAATTGGTAGTTGAAACCGGTCATATGGCTAAACAAGCTACTGGAGCTTGTTTGGTAAAATATGGTGATACAGCTGTACTTTCAGCTTCTACAATTGGAAAGGAACCAACAAATTTAAATTTCTTTCCTTTATTAGTGATTTATCAAGAAAAATTATATTCTGCAGGGAAAATTCCAGGAGGTTTCTTTAAAAGAGAAGGAAGACCAACTGAACATGAAACTTTAATTTCTCGTGCTATTGATAGACCTTTAAGACCATTATTTGGCGAAGGATTTCGAAATGAAGTTCAAGTAATCAATACAGTAATGAGTTCTGACCCAAATAAAACGCCAGAAATGACAGCTATGTTTGGCGCTTCATTATCATTATCTATTGGTGGAGTTCCTTTTGATGGACCAGTTGCTGGAGTTATGGTTGGTTTAATTGATGGTGAATTTATCTTAAATCCAACACCTGAACAATTAGTTGAATCTGAAATAGATTTAATTGTTGCTGGTACAAAAGATGCAATTAATATGGTTGAAGCTGGAGCTAAAGAAGTTGATGAAGAGATAATGCTAGATGCTATTATGTTTGGCCATGAAAAAATCAAGGAATTAGTTGCTTTTCAAGAAGAAATAATCGCTGAAGTTGGAAAAGAAAGAATAGAAGTTGAAAGAAAAACACCTTCTAAAGATTTAATCAAAAAAGTAGAAAAATTAGAAGCTGGCAGAATCACTAAAGCAGTTTCTAATGCTGATAAACTTGAAAGAAAAAATACTATTGAAGATATTGAAAAAGCTGTTATTGCTGAATTAGAAGAAAAAATTTTAGCTGAAAAAATGGAAAAAGATGAAATAAAGGAACAACTTAAATATGCAAGTCAAATATTAGAAGAAATTCAGGTAAAAGAAGTTAGAAGGCTTATTACCGAAGATAAAATAAGACCAGATGGAAGAAAAACTGATGAATTACGAGCTTTAGAATCTGAAATTGATATTTTCAATCGTACTCACGGGTCAGCTATGTTTACAAGAGGTCAAACACAAGCCTTAGCTGCTGTTACCCTTGGGGCTTTAAGAGAAGCACAAATCATAGATGATATTGGGGTTGAAGAAGATAAGAGATTTATGTTACATTATAACTTCCCACAATATTCTGTAGGTGAAACTGGTAGATATGGTGGGCCAGGAAGACGTGAAATTGGTCATGGTGCTTTAGGCGAAAGAGCTTTATTACAAGTTTTACCTGATGAAGATGAGTTTCCATATACAGTAAGAGTTGTATCGGAAATCTTAGAATCTAATGGTTCTTCTTCACAAGCAACTATTTGTGCTGGTTCAATGGCATTAATGGCTGCTGGAGTTCCAATCAAAGCGCCTGTTGCTGGAATTGCTATGGGACTAATTAAAAATGATGATAAATATACTGTACTTACTGATATTCAAGGTTTAGAAGATCATTATGGTGATATGGACTTTAAAGTTGCTGGAACTGAACAGGGGATTTGTTCATTACAAATGGATATTAAAATTTCAGGAATTACAAAAGATATTTTTAAACAATCATTATCACAAGCAAAATCAGCTCGTTTAAAAATATTAGAGAATATGAATAATACAATTTCTGAACCAAGAAAAGAACTATCTAAATTTGCTCCTAAGGTTAAAATTATGCGAATTTCTCCAGATAAGATTCGTGATGTAATTGGAACTGGCGGAAAGAATATTACTAATATAATTGAACAATGTAATGATGTAAAAATTGATATAGAACAAGATGGAAGAATAGTTTTAATGCATGAAGAAAGTTACTTTATTGATAAAGCAATGAAACTAATAGAAGACATAATTAGAGAAGTTGAAATTGGCGAAAAATATCTTGGAAAAGTAAAAAGAATTGAGAAATTTGGTGCTTTTGTAGAATTATGGCCAGGACAAGAAGGCCTAGTTCATATATCAAAACTTGACAACAAACACATTAAAAATGTTGAAGATGTTGTTAAAGTTGGCGATACAATCGAAGTAAAAGTAATTAAAGTTGATGATAGGGGACGAGTTGACCTATCACGCAAAGCTGTATTAAATGACATCAAAAAGTGATATAATTAATTATCAAGCCATTGGGTAATCGAGCGCTTTAAGCGTTAGGAAAGTCCATGCTAGCACAAACTGAGATGTTTGTAGTGATTGTGCTAAACGAAAAAATAAGTTTAGGCACCGTAAAGGTGACGGCGAAGAAAAGGATTTTAAGGTCTTAGTATTCGTAAAGTGCCACAGTGACGAATCATAGAGAATATCTATGGGTGAAACGGGTAAACCCCACAAGCTAGAAACCCAAATTAAGGTAGGGGCACGACCATTTAAAAAATGAATTAAATGGTTGGCGGGAAACCGCAGATAAATGATTGCCGGCTTTTTATAGCTACAGAACATGGCTTATAGATGGCTTGATTATAAAAAGCATATAATTTTTGTATTATATGCTTTTTTTAAAAAATGGAGAAATTTATATGAAGTTAGAAGAAAGAAAACAAAATAGAATTAGAAATTTTTCCATTATCGCACATATCGATCATGGGAAATCAACTTTAGCTGATAGAATTCTAGAGTCAACTCATTCAGTTGATAAACGTGATATGAAAGAACAAATGCTAGATTCAATGGATTTAGAAAGAGAACGCGGCATTACTATTAAATTAAATAGTGTTAAATTGAAATATACAGCTAAAGATAAAATTGAATATATGCTAAATTTAATCGATACTCCTGGACATGTAGATTTTACTTATGAGGTTTCACGTTCATTGGCCGCATGTGATGGTGCTGTTTTAGTTGTAGACGCAACCCAAGGAATTGAAGCACAAACTTTGGCTAATGTATATTTAGCTTTAGATAACGATTTAGAAATAATTCCAGTTATAAATAAAATTGATTTAGAGAGTGCAGATGTTGAGGGTGTTAAAAAATCTCTTGAAGAAATGTTGGGAATTGATCCTGAGTTATGTATTCCAGTATCAGCTAAAACTGGTAAGGGTATTGATGATGTATTAGAAGCGATTATTAAACGTGTACCTGCCCCAAATGGTGATGTAGAAAAACCATTACAAGCTTTAATATTTGATTCTTTTTATGATGCATATAGAGGAGTAATTCCTTTAGTAATGATAAAAAATGGGGTTATAAAAAAAGGCGATAAAATCAAAATGATGGCTTCTACATCAGTTTATGAAGTTGTTGATTTAGGTATTTATACACCTAAAGAACTCCCAATAGAGTATTTAGCAGCTGGTGATGTTGGCTGGATTTCTGCAGTGATAAAAGATATTGAAAATGTTCATGTTGGAGATACAATTACACATTTAAAAATTCCAGCAGAAAAACCTCTACCTGGTTATCGTGAATTAACTCCAATGGTATATTCAGGTGTTTATCCCGTTGAAGCTGATGATTATCTCTCTTTAAAAGATTCAATCGAAAAGATTAAATTAAGTGATGCTTCTTTAAAGTATCAACCAGAAACTTCTCAAGCTTTAGGCTTTGGATTTAGAGTTGGATTTTTAGGAATGTTACATATGGAGATTTTTCAAGAACGTCTTGAAAGAGAATTTGATCAAAATCTTATTACAACGGCTCCATCTGTTAATTACTTAGTTTATTTGGAAAATGGCGAAGTTTTAGAAATTGATAATCCCGCCAAAATGCCTGAAAGACAGATGGTAAAAAAAATCGAAGAACCTTATGTTTTAGCAACTATTATAACTCCAAATGAATTTGTTGGAAATGTTATGGAAATTTGTCAATATAAACGTGGCGTTTTTAAAGATATGAAATATCAATCTGATATTAGGGTAGAGATTATATATGAGATGCCACTTTCAGAAATTGTTTATGATTTCTTTAACCGATTAAAATCAAGCACAAAAGGTTATGCATCATTTGATTATGAATTAACTGGTTTAACAGAATCTGATTTAGTTAAAGTAGATATTTTATTAAATTCAGAACCGGTTGATGCACTTGCCTTTCTTGTTCATAAAGATTTTGCTAGAGAAAGAGGGTTAAAAATCTGTCAAAAATTAAAGGAAATTATTCCACGACACATGTTTGAAATACCTATCCAAGCTGCTATGGGGTCTAAAGTTATCGCGAGAACTAATATTAAGGCTTTAAGAAAAGATGTATTATCAAAATGTTATGGAGGAGATATATCAAGAAAGAAAAAGTTACTTGAAAAGCAGAAAAAGGGAAAGAAAAGAATGAAAAGTGTAGGTTCAGTTGAAATCCCTCAAGAAGCTTTTATGACAGTTTTATCTCTAGAATCAGATGATTAAGCTATGAATTTTTTCATAGCTTTTTTTAAATTTATGAACGTCTTACTTTTAAAATGATTAAGATTATGTTAACATAAAATTGGTGATGTTATGATAAAAGGTCTTTATATACATATTCCTTTTTGTGATCAAATTTGTACTTATTGTGACTTCTGTAAAATGGTTACAAGTGATCATACAAAAAAAGAGTATATGAAAGCATTAGTAAAAGAATTAGAATATTACAGCGATTTAGTCTCTCATATTGAAACAATCTATATTGGTGGTGGAACGCCATCTTCATTAGACGATGATTTGATAGAGGCTTTTTTAGATGAATTAGAAACAATTGTGGATATGAATAGTATTAAAGAATTTACAATTGAAACAAATCCTAATGATATTACTGAAAAATTTTTAACTATGTTAAAAACACATCATATCACTAGAGTTAGCATGGGAGTGCAATCTTTAAATGAAAATTTACTTAATTTTTTAGGTAGAACACATAAACCTGAAACAGTATTTCATGCCATTGAGTTATTAAAAAAGTCTAAACTAAATTTTAATCTAGATTTTTTATATGCTATTCCTGGACAAACTAAAGAAAACTTACTTAAAGACTTAAACTTTATTTCAGAATTTAAACCACATCATATTTCTTATTATTCACTTATCTTAGAAGATAAAACGGTATTAAATTATTTAATCAACAAACATAAGGTAGAGGATTTTGATGATGATAAGGCTAGAGATTTCGGTGAAATAATTGATGAGAAACTTATAAGTTTTGGCTATGAAAAATATGAAATATCAAATTACTCATTACCAGAATATAAGTCAAAACACAATTTGTTATATTGGAATTTAGATGAATATCTTGGAATCGGTTTATATGCTAGTTCGCAATTTAATCATATCAGAATGATTAATCCTAAAAAGATATCTAAGTATTTAAAAGAAATTGAAGATAAAAGTTTAACTATGCATCAACTAGAAGACTTTAATCCACAACTTGAAACTTTACTTGTGGGGCTTAGAAAGACTGAGGGAATCGAATTAGATGCTTATAAAGAAAAATTTAACCAAGATGTATTTACAATATATCCTGAATTAAAAAAGCATCTAGAAAATAAATTATTGAAAATAGAAGAAGGTCGCCTTAAATTTACTAAAGAAGGTATGTACCTATCAAATCAAGTTTTTGTGGATATAATTTAGGTGATATGATGCTAAAGACTTATTTAAAAGAATATTTATATTATTTAAAGATAACTAAAAACTTATCTAAAAATACGATTAATTCTTATGAGAGAGATTTAAAAAAGTATTTAAAATTTATTAATGATAACTATAATATTAAAAATCCAAATAGAATTAATAAAGAACACATTCAAAATTATACTAAAAGTTTAATTAGAAAAGCCAATTCAAATTCTACAATCACCCGAAACTTATCATCTATTAGATCGTTTCACCGATATTTAGCAACTGAGAATATTGTAGATCAAGATATATCAAGAAAGATAAAAAAGCCCAAAACGAAAAAGACTTTACCTACAGTGCTTAATTTTAGTGAAGTGGAAAAGATGATTGAACTTACTTATGAAAATGATGATAATTTGAGCATAAGAAATCAGGCGTTAATCGAACTAGCCTATGGATCAGGATTAAGAGTAAGTGAATTGTTAAACTTAGAGATTAGTGACTTACATTTAAATAAGGGCTTAGTTAATATTTTAGGAAAAGGGAATAAGGAAAGAATAATTCCCTTAAATGAAAATGCTATACTAGCTTTACAAAATTACATTGTCAATTCGCGGAATGAATTAAATCCTAATAATGCGAACATATTATTTGTTAATAAATTTGGGAATCCCTTAAGTAGAGTAGGCTTTTTTAAATTGATAAAGAAATTAGCTCAAAAAGCTGGAATAAAAAAAGTAGTTTCTCCGCATACTTTAAGGCATTCATATGCAACTCATTTACTAGAAAATGGGGCAAATTTAAGAACTGTTCAAGAATTACTGGGACACGAAGATATATTAACTACAGAAAATTATACACATGTATCAAAGAAACATTTAACAAGTATTTATAATAATGCACATCCACGTGCAGTAAAGAAAGAGGGATAGAATGAAATATAAGAGAGTATTTTTAATTGTTATTGATTCGGTTGGAGTTGGCGAGATGCCTGATGCCGCTGATTTTAATGATGTAGGAGCTAATACTATTGGTAATCTTGCAAAAGCAGTAGGCGGGATTAAACTACCGATATTAGAGTCTTTTGGTTATGGTAATTTAACAGAAATAGAAGGAGTTAAACCTGTAGAAAATCCTTTAGCAAATACTACTAAAATGGCTGAATTGTCAAATGGAAAAGATACTATGACTGGTCATTGGGAAATAATGGGAATTAAAACTGAAGTACCTTTTAAAACATTTACTGAATCTGGTTTTCCTGATGAATTAATTAAAAAAATTGAAGCAGAAACTAAAAGAAAAGTTATCGGAAATAAAGCGGCTTCAGGGACAGAAATTATTCAGGAATTAGGGCCTGAACAAGAAGAAACTGGTGCTTTAATTGTTTACACTAGCGCTGATAGCGTGTTGCAGATTGCAGCTCATGAAGAGGTTATTCCACTAGAGGAATTATATGAGATTTGTGAAAAAGTTAGAGAAATGACTTTAGTTGAAAAATGGCGAGTTGGTAGAATTATTGCTAGACCATATCTTGGTTCTAAAGATAAAGGTTATAAACGCACTACTAATAGACATGATTATGCACTGTCACCATCATCTAAAACTGTCTTGAATATTTTAGAGGATAATGATTATGATGTTATTTCTGTTGGAAAAATTAAGGACATCTTTAATGGTTCAGGAATTACTGATCATTACGGGATTAAATCAAATCATGATGGTATGTTAAGGGTTATGGATTTAGTAGATAAAGACTTTACTGGTTTAACATTTACAAACTTAGTTGATTTTGATGCTTTATATGGACATAGAAGAGATTCTTTAGGGTATAAAGAGGCAATGGAAGAATTTGATAAAGATTTAGGAAATCTGTTGCATAAACTTAGCGATGAAGATTTATTGATTATTACTGCAGATCATGGTAATGATCCTACTCATCATGGAACCGACCATACAAGAGAATATGTTCCGTTGTTTATTTATAATCATAAGTTAAAAGGTAGTTACTTACCTATAAGCGATACTTTTGCTGATATAGGTGAAACTATAGCTGATAATTTTGATTTAAAAGGCACTGAATATGGTGAGAGTTTAATGCCTTTACTTAAATAATTACTAATTAAAAGTAGTAAATTTATAATAAATTTACTACTTTTTTTTTAGAAGTTTAATATTTGCTTTATCTTTATTTAATTTTTTTAGTACAACTTTTTTTTCTTTTCTAGTTTCTTTTAATGTTTTCTTTATTAATTTTCTAATATTTTTACTTTTTTTACTGTATTTAATATAATTTTGATAGTTATAAAGTAGTTTTTGATAATTATTTTTGAGTTGTTTATTGAAAACTTTATTATCTTCAGTTTGGTGATAATAGCTAATAATTATATTTTCAAGGTCTTTTTTGTGATTATTTTTAATTGTTAAAAGGAAATCTTTAAAATTATGATCTTTTTTATTTCTTTCAGAAGTTTTTTTATTAATCAAGGTCTTTTTCTTGTTAATTATTTCTTGTTTAATCTCTTTATACTCTATTTGATGTTCAAAAATTTCTTGATTATATTCTTCTATTTGAATTAAGTGATTTTTATTTATTTCTTCTAATATATTGTTATAATTATCTTTTAAATATGTTTTTTCTTTTTGATATTGATTTAGTAAATCCATTATATTGTTTGAATTTAATTGATTTTGCATTTTAAAGTAGATAGATTTAAAAGTATCAAGTTTGTCCTGTATTTTTTCATATAATGCAATTTCAGTTTGTTTTAAACGATTATTTAAACGATCTTTTATTTCTTTAAGGCTAATAAATAAAACATCATCAAGAGGATAACTTTTTTTGTCAATTATTTTATTAAACTTATGATATTTGTCTTCTGCGTGTTGATATATTTTATCCATTTCTTCATATGTTTCATCATATAATTTACTAGCGTTTGAGAAGGCGTCTTCTAAATATATATCAAGTTCTTGTAATCTTTTATTATAAATATAAATTTTCTTATCATCTATATATTTTTCTATAATAAGATCAATTTCTCTACGGTATTCTTTTCTTAATTTTTCAAGTTGTTTATGAATTTTATTCTTGCTTATTTTAGAATCATTGTTTTCTAACCCATTAATAAGGTTGTATATATTTTTCTGATAAGTTGCAAATTTACTGTCTGCAGCTTTTTCTTTTTCTTTAATCTCTTCAGCAATTAATTTATAAAAATATTCTCTTTCACTATTAATTGTTTCAATAATTGAGTTTAATCTAAGTTTTAGTTCTTCATCAGCAAGTTTTATTTGTTCTTTCGCAAAACGCATTTGATTTTTATATGTTGTAAGAAGAAATTCGTTGTTGATATTAGTTTCTGATTTTAGACGATTTTGTTGAATTAATAAATGTCTTTTTTCATTTTCGTATAAATTACGAAAATGAAGTGATTCAATTGAGCTTTCCTTCAAAGCTAATTTTATGTCAGAACTAGCTGAAACTAGTTTTATATCAAGATTATTTTTATCTCTAATATACTGATTTGTTAAGTCAAAAAAATTATAAAAGAAGTTTCTATCTAGTTTATCATTATCGATTAAATTTTGCAGGTGTATCTCAAATAATTTATCTAAGTATTCAAGGTAAAAACGTTCTCTTTTTAATACTATTCTAGTTGTAACTATGTTTCCTTTAATATCTAAAATGAATGAATTAATATCAAAAATAATATTTGTAATATCAATTTCCTCTTCAATGAATTTTTTCTTAATAAAATGAATTAGATTAAATTCCATTAGTTTAATTTCTTGATTCAATTTAGCTAATTTATATGTGTAGTAGAGATTATATATCTGTGATTTATTCATTTTATATAATCTAGTAAAACCAACTTCATCGCTGATTAATTTTGAAAGATTATCTACAAATAATTGCCCCAAAAAAGGATCAACTTTATAAAAATTTAAATATAGATTTAAGGATCTTTTTAATTGATATAGTTTATTAACATTGTTTTTTTTAAAATTAAATAAAATATCTAGATTTCTTTTAACTAAATTACTGGTTTTTTTATTTGCATAGTTAAGTGCTTTATTATTATTATTGGTTTTATTATAGATATTGTTAAAATGTTCTTGAAATATGATTTTTATTTCATTCGCAAGTTTAGCTTTTAATCTGTTTTCTTGGTTTAATAAATGTTTTTTATACTGATTATATTGATAAACTTGAGTTTCAGTTATTAAATTTATTTCTGAAGAATAAGGATTTTGGTTAATTGCAAAATTAATTTGGTTTTCAACTAAATTTTTTATTTCTACATTAAAAAACTCATCTAAGATTGTATCTTTTTGTTTTTTTGCGAGCATCAATGATTCTATTTCTTTGTCTATTTTTGAAATTTTATCATTTAGATTAGCGAATTCTTCTTGAATTTCTGAGAAATGTTTATTAATAACATAATTAAAACTTTTATTTTTTTCTTCTAAATAACTATAAAAAGAATCAATTTCAGAAATACTGGAACTAAGAAAATACTTATAAGATTCAAAAAATTCTTGATTAAATTTAATAATATTATCAAAGAATTTTTCGGAAGAAAATACGTTTTTGTTTAAATTTTCTTTTTCGTAGTTATAAATTTTATAGTTATTATTATGAATAGCAGTTAATGAATTGCGAATTTTTCTTTGTTTTTCAATAACCATTTGTTTATCATGATTAATTATTGATTCCATGGTTTTCTTGGATTTTTTTTTGATGTTTTCAAGTGTTTGTTTGGATTCTTTAAGGTTATTGAGGGTTGTTTGTTGATTATTTTTTGCAATATTATTTATTTTTTTATAAAACTTATCGAAAAAAGATAATTCATCTGAATATGATTTATCTAATTTCTTTTTATAATAATCAGTATCATATTTGTTTTTGTCTTGAGCTTTATCTTTCACTAACAAAGCCTCCTTAAGAATTGATAATTCGTTTTTGTTTGTTTTCTGATTTTTGTTTGTCATGATATATTTTTTTGACTGTTAAATTTGTTTTGTTTTTAGTTTCAGTATAAATTATATTTGTTCTGCTAATTAATGATGCTTGAACATCATTAATATTTTTTAATGGTGAATCTAATTCGTTTTCTAAATTTGAAGCTTTAGTAATTTTATTGTTGATATAATTATTGTAAGCTTCTTGATATTTTTCATTTATTAGTGTGTGTTGATTTAGGAAATTTTCTTCAAGGTTAATGTGCTTATCATTTAAACGTTGATAATCAGTTTTTATATTTGCTTCTAAAGCTTTTATTTTATCTTCTAAACTAGGGATTTGAGAGAATTTTTCCTTTTCAATTTCTCTGAATTTAGCTAACAATTGTTTTTGTTGTTGTTTAAAAAAAGCAACTTTATCATTATTTATATTAGCTAACATATTTTGCCTTTCATTAGGCACTATATCTAATTGCGATTTTAATTGATTTTGTAATAGGTTGATGTTGTTTAGCTTTTCTTTAGAAAGGTTTTCAATGAAATTATTTTCGGAATAGAAATCAATATCAATCTTTGTTTGAAGATTTTTTAGTAACTTCATTTGTAATTTATAATCTTTTTTGAGATTCATTTGTGTTTCATAAATAGATTTATCAAAATCTTTTAACATTTTTATTAACAATTCATCGTTGTTTTCAATGGAATTAGTAAGGCGTTTTTTTACAAATAAAATCTTATTTTCATTAAAAGATTTGGTGTTTAGGAATTTTTTGTTAAGTTTTATTACTTTTTTTTCAAGGTATTTATTTAATAAGTATGCGTGTTTTTCTAATTTATCTTGTTGTTTTTTAGAATTATCTCTGATGATTATGCTTTTTTCGGCAATTTTATCAAATTGTTCATTGATTATATCTTTTTGATAGTCTGAATTAATTTTTAAGTAAGCAATTTCTTTTATTTGTTTATCAAGTTTTTGGTTAGAGATATTTTCGATAATTAAACTAAACTTTTTAATTAAATATTCAATTGATTCGATAGTGTAAATTAAATAATCTTTAATAAGATTAATAATTTTATATGGCTTTTTCTTTATAATTTTATCGAATAAAAATATTGATTTTTCAGTATATTTGAAAATAAAATTATCATATAAATCATTTAAATTTTGAATGCTTATATTGCATTGATAATTGAACGAATAATCAACTAATTTGTAATATATATTGGTTATAATTTTTAAAATATTTTTTCCTACACTTCTTATATCGAATTTAAAATTATTTGTTTTTGGCCTTCTTAAATTAATAAATTCTTTTTGTTTTAATTTCTTATAATGTTTAACTTCATTTCTCTTGAAAACTATCAATAATTTTTTGGACTTATTATAGCAGTTTTTAGAATAGTTATTATTCAATTGTTTATATAAATTAATTCTTGTTTTTTCTTAAATAAGTTAATGTTGAATATGATTTTGCTTGGTCAGAAAGATATTTAATGAATTTCTTGGTTTCTTGATTGTTAAGTTCAATATTTTTTTGACTAAGGTTAATATATTCTAATAGAGCACGGTCTTTAATATCAATTTTATGATTTGTGTTTTTTTCATAATCAAAAAACCCTTTTGCTAAATGGTAATTTTGAGCTTTAATTGATTGACTTACGCGTTCTTTCATCATTAACATAAAAACTTCTAGCAAGTTTGTTTGATGTCCATAGAATAAATCGAGTTGACTTAGATAATATTCGTAGTAATCTCTATTATGTGAGTTAGTTTCATTTCATTGATATCATGATTGAAATTTGGTGAAGTATTGCAGATTCAATTTCTTCGTCATAAAATAGCAGTTTGATAAATTTCAAGGTTTTATCAAAATATAATTTATGAACATTAATTCTTTTTAGTCTTGTTTTAGCTTGTTTGTTTGCTAGAACGTAATCACTGTTTAATGATTCAAGGTATTTTATATAATCACCTTTAATATCAACATTGATAATTTCTTTTTGATTTCAGCTATTTCAAGTCTGTTTTTTGATTCTAAAGTAGTGATTTGATACAATATCATCAATATGATATAGATCAGATAATTTTTCAGATGTATTTTTAATAAGACATAGAAAATTAGTTTGATAATCTGCTAAATCTTTTTTAATATTAAGAATTTCCGTCATCCCTAATTTCATTGGAACTCTTGAGAAAAATCTATTAATTGCGATAATAATTTGTCTAAATCATCAAATCCTTGATTGAAATAGAAATTGTAATTAGAGTAAATGTTTATAGCATTTTCTATATATTTCATAGGTACAGAATAAGAAAAATTTAATCTCTTCTGCTTCTAGTAAAAGCTTCGATTTTTATTTCTTAATTCTGCTTATAAAGTAGCGATATTATAATTTGTAATTTTTTCGATTTTATTGACTAAATAATTAGCCTTTTCTTCTAATGTTTCAACTTTGAAGTATATACTTTTCTAAGTCATCTTTTCGATGGTCTTGGATAGGCTTGTAATATATGTGGATATAGTTTGTTTTGAGAATCTAAAAAATCGCTTTTTATTATGCGTTGATATTTAATTTTATTTTGATTGGCTAGTCTAATCTGTTTAATTAATTTTTGAATTAACTTTTTGATTAATGTCAGAATAAGGTTTTTGTTTAATATCACGAATACTAAAATATTTTCTTCTGTATTTACCTAAACTATTTGATGTTTCTTTGAATAGTACATTAATATCATTTCTAGTTCCTCTAAGATCTGTTAATGATTGCAGGTAATTTTTGATTTAGAGATATTAAATCGTCTTTATCAATTTTAGATAAATCATTTTTTAATTGAATGATACATTTTTTTGATTTTTCGATAGTCCAAATCATTTTGTTGTTTAGTTTAGCTGATAAATCTTCATATTGTGAGTTAAATACTTTTTAATTTTTTTCTTCTTTTTCGATAAATATATGGTGAACTTTCATATCTTCTATCTATTTTTCGTTATTTTGTTTTGTTAATTGGTAAATAGATATCTAATGCATCTTGTTTTAATTTCAAAATTGTTCAAGAATATCTTCAAATATTTTATGTTCATTGTTTATTTGACTTTTGAAAATTCACCATCGAATTGATTTTTAATCGATTTATATTTTTCAAGTATTTTTGCCTTTTTAATAATACTTTTTTGATGTATTTTTTTTAATTCGATATTATGTTTATTTTGTATATTAGTAATTTTATGAGTTAGTCTGTTTATTTGTTCGCGATACAATTTTTTGTCAGAAGAAAAATTCCGTTTTAATTGTGTTAAACGGATGTTATTATTGACATGAAATTGAGGATATTCATTATAATATTTCTTTATGATATCGCCTTTATTTGCCATTTTACTCTCCTCAGACTATATTATAATTTAATTATAATATAATACTAGTTAATAATCAATAATATACCTTAAAATAGGGGTGTTATTTTTATTATAAATTGATATAATATAAAAGAGGTGAATTATGGATAATAGAATAATTACTAGTGATTTATTAGTAGATGAAGAAATTGACGTTACCTTGCGTCCTAAATTTTTTAGTGATTATATAGGTCAAAAAGATGTTAAAGAGATGATTCAAATTGCTGTTCAGGCAGCTAAAAAACGCAATGAATCATTAGATCATGTATTGCTTTATGGGCCTCCAGGATTAGGCAAAACAACATTAGCGCAAGTTATAGCTAATGAATTAGAAGTTAGTATTAAATCTGTTAGTGGTCCAACTGTTGAAAGGACCGGTGATTTAGCTGCGATTTTAACTTCATTAGAACCCGGTGATGTATTATTTATAGATGAAATTCATAGATTGCCAAAAATTGTAGAAGAGATTTTATATTCTTCTATGGAAGATTATGTTATTGATATTGTGGTTGGAAAAGATTCAGGCGCTAAATCTATTAGAGTAGATTTGTCTCCTTTTACACTTATTGGTGCAACTACTAGATTTGGCGATTTAACAGGACCTTTAAGAGATAGATTTGGAATAGTTCACAAACTTGAATTTTATAATACTAAGGATTTAGAAACTATTTGTAAACGTACAGCAGGCATTTATGAATGTGAAGCAGAAGCAAAAGCAATATTAGAATTAGCTAAAAGAAGTAGAGGTACTCCAAGAATAGTAAATAGACTTTTTAGAAGAGTTAGAGATTTTGCTGATATTTTAGGTAATGGTTTTATTACTTTTGATATAACTACTACTGCATTAAATAAATTAAAAATAGATGAAAAGGGCTTAGATAATAAAGATCGTGAGTATTTGCTAGGGATAATTGAAAAATATCAGGGTGGTCCAGTTGGAATTGATACAATTGCTACTTCTATATCAGAAGATCCTACTACCTTAGAAGATGTTTATGAACCATATCTAATTCAACAAGGGTTTATTAGTCGAACACCTAGGGGAAGAATTGTTACTGAAAAGGCTTATAAGCATTTAAAAAAATCTTTTCAAGGAGCAATGTTTTAATGAAAACAAAAGATTTTATTTATGATTTACCAGAAGAATTAATTGCGCAAACGCCTTTAAATAAGCGTAGTGAATCTAAACTTTTAATAGTTAATAGGGATAATCAGGGATTAAATCATGATTATTTTAAAAACATCATCAACTATTTAGCAAAAGATGATATATTAGTTTTAAATGATACTAGAGTTTTACCAGCGCGACTTCATGGTATCAAAGAGAAAACCAATGCTCATATAGAAATCTTGTTGCTAAATCAATACGGGAACCATTTATGGGAAACGTTAGTTAAACCAGCAAGACGAGTAAAAAAAGGCACAATTATTAGTTTTGGAAAAGGGGAACTTAAGCTTGAATGTGTTGAAGTGTTAGCTGAAGGGATTAGACATTTTAAATTAATCTATCAAGGTAATTTAGAAGATATATTAGATTTATTAGGAGAAATGCCTTTACCACCTTATATACATAAACAACTCCAAGACAAAGAGCGATATCAAACAGTTTATTCGAAAGTTGTTGGGTCTGCAGCCGCACCTACAGCAGGGTTGCATTTTACTGAAGAGCTTTTAGATAAAATTAAAACTAAAGGAATTAAAATAGAATACCTTACATTACATGTAGGATTAGGAACATTTAGACCAGTTAATGTTAAAGATGTAAAAAATCATAAAATGCATAGTGAATTTTATCAATTATCAAAATCAACGGCAAATAATTTAAATAAAGCTAAAGCAAATGGTAAAAAGATTATTGCGGTTGGAACTACAACTGTAAGGACCTTAGAAACAGTTTACAAAAAATATAATGTTTTTAAAGCTGATTCAGGTTTTACCGATATATTTATTTATCCAGGTTTTGAATATGAAGCCATCGATGGTTTAATAACAAATTTTCATTTGCCAAAATCTACACTTTTAATGCTCGTATCGGCATTTGCTTCTAAAGCGATAATTTTCAATGCTTATGAAGAAGCAATAAAAAATCGTTACCGTTTTTTCTCGTTTGGAGATGCAATGTTTATTAAATAAAAAAAACCACCTGCGGGTGGTTTTAGTTTTCTAAAGGTTTAATTTTTTTGGAAATATAAATTACTGGAGTATCCAATATAGCAACAATTAATTTTATTATATAGGTTGATAAAATTAACTTAAATATAATCGGTGCTGTAAAAACAGTAGCAAATGCTATTGGCACAAAAATTAAAGTATCTACTAATTGTGAAATAAGTGTTGAACCATTATTTCTTAGCCATAGAAACTTTGTTTCTGGTAGTTTTTCTTTTATTTTTGAAAAAATATAAATATCAACTAATTGAGAAACAATAAAAGCTGTCATACTTGCTAGAAATACAATTGGTAGAAAACCAAAAATTTCAATTAGATGTGGCATCGCCCAATCATCAGGATTTGGAGTGAACTGAATTGCTAGCAACATTATAATAACGCTGATAAACATTGCCGCAAAACCAATAAATACAGCTTTTTTAGCTTCTTTTTTACCGTATATTTCATTTAGAACATCAGTTCCTAAAAATATCGTTCCATATAAAATATTACCTAAATTAGCTTCAATAGTAAATAAGTCAACGACCACAAGAACTTGTATATTAGCTAAAATTGTGGCTAAAACAATCCATAGAAATATACCTAGTCTCCCTAAAAGTTTATAACTTAATAGAAAAAAAGCAAAGTTTGTAATAGCAAACACTATCCATATTAATTCATTTGGCATAATATTCCTCCTAGTTTTTTTACGCAGGATTTTTCGAACTGCGTATTACGATATATAATTATAGCAAATCTTGCTAAAATAACAACTATTGTTTGCTTAAATCATTAAAATTTAGTAAAATGGTAGTGATAAAAAGGAGGACATTATGGAAAAAAAGATTTTAGTTGAAGTATCAGCTAGACATTGTCATTTGTCTAGAGAACATTTAGATATTTTATTTGGTGAAGGATATGAGTTGACGGTTAAAAAAGAACTATCACAACCAGGTCAATTTGCTGCAGAAGAAAAAGTGAAATTGATTGGTCCGAAAAGAGAACTATCAAGGGTTTCTATTTTAGGCCCAACAAGGAAGAATACTCAAGTTGAAATTTCTTTAACTGATGCTCGTTCTCTTGGAATAGACGCTCCAATAAGAGAATCTGGGGATATTGAAAACTCTGCAGGATGTACTTTAGTAGGTCCGAAAGGGAAAGTTAATTTAGAACAAGGAGTTATTGTTGCAAAAAGACATATTCATATCACTCCTAAGGATGCAAAAAAATATGGATTAAAAGATAAACAAATTGTAGCTGTAAAAATCAATACTGATCAACGCACTTCAATTTTAGATGATGTAGTTATCAGAGTTAGAGATGATTTTGAATCAGCTATGCATATAGATACAGATGAAGGAAATGCAGTTGGCATTACTGGAGAACAATACGGAATAATTATATAATGGCGATTAAATATGAAATAGTCCATAAGGATAAAGAAACGAAAGCTAGATATGGTGTTTTACATACTCCTAACGGAAGTTTTGAAACACCTATTTTTATGCCAGTCGGAACTCAAGCTAGTGTTAAAACACTCGATCCAAAAGAAATTGAAGAGGTTTCTGAGGGTTTAATATTAGGTAATACTTATCATTTATGGCTACAACCAGGTGATGATATTGTTAAACAGCACGGAGGCATCCGTGGTTTTATGAATTGGAACCATGGATTATTGACTGATTCAGGTGGTTATCAAGTTTTCTCACTTGCGAAATTAAGAAACATTGATGAAGAAGGGGTAACCTTTAGACATCACTTAAGCGGAGCTTTATTAACAATGACGCCAGAAAAGAGTATTGCTATTCAGAACAATCTTGGTGCGGATATTATTATGAGTTTTGATGAATGCCCACCTTTTAATTCTGATTATAACTATCATAAAAAGTCAGTTGAAAGAACCATTCGTTGGGCTAAAAGAGGTAAGGAAGCACATAAATTTTCAGATAAGCAAGCTTTATTTGGTATTGTTCAAGGGGGACCATTTAAAGATTTACGACAATATGCAATTGATGAACTAACAAAAATTGATTTTCCTGGTTATGCTATTGGTGGTTTAAGTGTAGGTGAAACAAAATCAGAAATGTATGAAGTTTTAGACTTTTTAAATGATAAGTTGCCAGAAGCTAAACCACGTTATTTAATGGGTGTTGGTTCACCAGATGATTTGATTATCGGCGTTATCAATGGAATAGATATGTTTGATTGTGTATTGCCTACTAGGATTGCTAGACATGGGACAGCTATGACAGCTAATGGAAAAGTAGTTATTAAAAATAAAACTTACGAAAAAGATATGAACCCACTTGATTCAGAATGTGATTGTAAGGTTTGTAAAAACTATTCTAGAAGTTATTTACGACATTTATTTAAAGGTAAAGAGTTTTTAGGACAACGTTTAGTTAGCTATCATAATTTGTATTTTTTAAAATCTTTAATGAAAGATATTAAAACGGCAATAAAAAATGATAATCTTTTAGCTTTTAAAAACGAATTTTTTAAAAAATATTATAAAAAATAACATTTTATAAATAACGTATTTATAATATTAATCTTTTGTGATAAGATAAAGTTAGAATTTCGGAGGTAAGCCATGTTTAATATGGATGAAAAGTTTAATCAAAAACCAAATATTAAAGTAATCGGTGTTGGTGGTGGTGGCGGTTCAGCTGTTAACAGAATGATTGAAAATGAAGTTCAAGGCGTAGAGTTTGTCGCAATGAACACTGATGCACAAGTTTTAAAATTATCGAAGGCTGATATTCGCTTACAATTAGGTAAAAATCTTACAAGAGGTTTAGGCGCTGGAGCTAATCCAGATGTTGGAAGACAAGCCGCAGAAGAATCAGAAGATGAAATTAGAGAAATGTTAGCTGAAACTGATATGGTTTTTATAACTGCAGGTATGGGTGGTGGAACAGGTACAGGTGCTTCGCCAATAGTTGCTAGAATCGCAAGAGAAATGGGTTGTTTAACTATTGGTATAGTTACGAAACCTTTTGGCTTTGAAGGAAAACGCAGATCAACAGTTGCCCTTGAAGGTTTAGAAGCTTTAAAACCTTATGTAGATACTTTGATTGTTATACCTAATGATAAGTTGTTCTATGTAGTTGATAGAAATACTTCTTATTTAGATGCATTTAGAGAAGCGGATAAGGTGTTAAGACAAGGTGTTCAAGGTATTACAGAAATTATCGCTATTCCTGGAGTTGTTAATGTTGACTTTGCTGATGTTAAAACGGTAATGAAAGATAAGGGAACAGCACTTATGGGAATAGGTGTTGCAGAAGGTCCTAATCGCGCAGTAGAAGCTGCAAGAGAAGCAATTAGATCACCATTACTTGAAACATCAATTAATGGCGCTACAGATGCTATAGTGAATATTACATCAAATTTTCAAGCATCTCTTTATGAAATGGATGAAGTAATTGATGAAATTCATAAGAGTTCAACTACTGAGATAAATATTATTTATGGTTCAGCAATTAATTCTGATTTAGATGATGAGTTAGTTGTAACTGTAATTGCTACTGGTTTTAGTGATGATCCTATTTTCAATAAAGAAGATAAAATCGATAAAAAGACACTTGAAGAAGAACCAGAAGAAAAAATTGAAATTCCAAAGAAAAAGAAGAAAAAACATAAGGATAAAAAAACAAAAAAACAGAAAAAACAAATACTAAATAAAGCAAAAGAAAAAGAAGAAGATAAAGAGGATGAAATTAACGTTCCTTCTTGGTTAAAAAATTCTTTTAAAGACTAAAGACTGGGTAAACCAGTCTTTTTATTATTCGTTTGTATTTTAATATAAATAATGATAAAATTTATTAGAAGGAGCCTAAGATGGAAGATATAAATACTGCTTTATTAAATGAAATTAAATCTATTTTAATAAATGAAAATAAAGCTGATGTTATTAACCAAAAATTAGCAAAATTTCATTCTTATGAAATTGCAAAAATCCTTCTTGATTTAGATCCTTTATTAAGAACTAAATTATATAAATATCTTTCTATTCTTGATTTAACTGAAGTGTTTGAAGAATTGGAACCAGAGGATGCTTTTTATTTACTTGAAGAAATGAATGTAACAATTATAATTAATGTTTTTGAAAGTATGGAAACCGATGATTTAATTGATATTATTGAATTGATTGAAGATAAAGATAAACAGT
Organism: Bacilli bacterium; assembly: GCA_018399755.1. Classification (GTDB taxonomy): domain Bacteria; phylum Bacillota_I; class Bacilli_A; order Izemoplasmatales; family Hujiaoplasmataceae; genus Hujiaoplasma. The sequence goes on along the minus strand of JAGYOE010000006.1, from coordinate 19,414 downwards.
TAAATTATTTATCATTAATAGAACCTAAAAAAAGAAAAACGATAAAAACATATTTAAATTTTGATGATGATTTAGTTGGTTCAATTTTAAATACTAACTTAGTTAAGATTAGTGTTAATTTGACTATATCAGAAGCTATCAAAAAGGTAGTTGAAGCTGCTCCTGATGTTGAATATATTCATAATATTTATGTTGTTGATGATGATAATCATTTAGTAGGTACAATCTCTTTAAAAGAATTAATAAATAAAGGCAATGAAAAGCATATGGCAGTAGAAAGTATTATGGTAACTAATTTAGTTTATTTATTACCAACGACTGATTTAGAAGAAGCAATTGAGCTTATGAAGAATTATGATTTTCAATTATTGCCGGTAATCAATAATAACAATGAATTAATTGGGATAGTTTCATTTGATGATATAGTAGAAGTATTAAATGAAGAATCTCAGTCTGATTATGCAAATTTAGCAGGTTTAACTGATGTTAATATCGAAGAAGATGAAACGGTTTTTTCTTCGCTAAAAAAAAGATTGCCTTGGTTAGTTGTTTTGCTTTTTGTTAATTTAATTACATCTTCGATTATTACAAACTATGAGAAAGAATTGCAAGCTTTAACAACTTTAGCTGTTTTTATGCCGCTGATATTAAATATGGCTGGTAACTCAAGTACTCAAGGCTTAGGGGTAATTATTAGGTTGTTTGCGACAAATCAATTAAAAACGAAGAAAAATATTTTAAATCATCTATTTAAAGAATTTTTAACCGGTTTAATTAATGGTTTGATTATTGGGGTTGGGTTGTTTGTATTAGTTATTCTGTTTAATTTTATTCGTGGAGAGGTTTTTTTAGAAGGGCTTAATTTAGCTTTTGTAATTTCGCTATCAATTAGTATAGCTTTAATTGTCGCGACACTTGCTGGATCACTTGTTCCATTGATTATTAATGCTTTAAAAATTGATCCCGCTACAGCATCAGGACCATTTATTACAACGATTAATGATATATTGTCATTGCTAATCTATTTTGGATTGGCAACGGCTTTTATTACAACTTTAACTTAAGGTGAGGTGTGGATATGGAAAATGAAGCCTTAATTAAAGATTATAAAAATGAAATTATAAATCTAATAAATAATCATCTCGAAGAAAAGGATTTACATCTGTTTTTGGATAAATATCATGCATATGATATATCTAGAGCGATTTTGGATTTAGATGAAGAAATAATAAAAAGATTATTTGAGTCATTACCAAATGACTTCTTGGCAGAGATTTTTGAATATTTTACAGTTGAAGAAGTAAATTGTGTTATTGATTATTTTTCAAGGGATTTAGTTAGTAAAATATTTACAAATATGGACCTTGATTTAAGCGTTGATTTAATCAAAGGTTTAAAGAAAAAAGGTATTGAGATTCTAAACTTAGTCAATAAAACTAGAAGAAAACAAATACTTTCAATTATGAAGTATTCTGAAGATGAAATTGGCTCGTTTATTAATGATAGTTTCTTAACTTTAGATATTAATGTTTCAGTTAAAGAAGCTATGAAGCAAATTATTGATAAAGCTCATAAAACCGATTATATTTCAATTATCTATATTTTAGATAATGCTAAATTAGTGGGTTATCTTAAGTTAAAAGATTTAATAGTAGCTAGAGCTGATGAATTAATTAATGATATTTTAGAAACTAGATTTCCTAAAGTATATCCAGAGGATAATGTAGAGTCTGTTGCTAAAATAATGCAAGAAACTAAAGAGTCTTCTTTGCCAATAATTAATCATGAAAAACAAATAATTGGTGTAATTACCCATGATGATTTAATGGATATTATTGCTTTAGCTGAAGAAGAAGATTATACAAGATTTGCTGGTTTATCAGATTTTGATAATAAACTAGCAACTACGACAGTATTTAAGTCGGTTAAGAGTAGAATTCCTTGGCTTGGTGTTTTATTGTTATTATCGATGATTACATCATTTATCTTATCTTTTTTTGATGATAGTTTATCAAGCTCTGCGCCATTACTAGCGGCTAAATTAGCTGTTTTCTTACCTTTAATCTTAGATATGGCAGGTAATACTGGTACACAAAGTTTGGCGGTTACAATTCGATATCTATCAAAAAATGATAATATAAAACAATCAGTTTTGGTTAAAATGATAGTTAGAGAAATTAGAACTGGTTTATTGCAAGGTTTATTAATCGGAGTTATTGTATTTGGGATGATTTTATTAACAAATTTATCTACTAAAGGATTTTTGGAGAATGTTGATTATATCTATGCGTTTGTAACAACTGGTTCAATATTTATAGCATTAGTTGTTTCGACAACTTTAGGTGGATTAATCCCAATAATAATGAATAAATTAAAAATTGATCCTGCGGTTGCATCTGGACCGTTTATTACAACAATTTCTGATATAATAACACTATCAATCTATTACACAATTAGTTTGGCAATATTGTTGCCGCTATTTTAAGGAGTGAAAAAATGAATTTAAAAGGAAAACAAAAAGCAAAATTAAGAAGATTAGCTAATCAAAAAGATATCATGTTTCAGATTGGACAAGCTGGAATTACAAATAGCGTAATCAATAATATTCTAGAGAATCTAGAAAAACATGAAGTTGGTCGAGTATCAGTTTTGAAAAACTGTCCCGATTCTTATGAAAAAATAATTGATAATCTAACTGAAGCTGGTATTTATGTTGTATATAGAATTGGACGAGTTTTACTACTTTATAAAGCGAATCCAAAATTAAAAGATCGGATAAGACTATAATGAAGATTTTACTTACTAATGATGATGGTTACAATGCAGAAGGTATTCAATACTTATATAAAGTATTAAAAAATTATGGAGATGTATATTTAGTTGCGCCAAATAAACATATGTCAGGTTCTTCAGTTTCAAGGATATTTTGGAATAAGGTAAAAGTTTTTGAGCATGGAGAGAAAATATATTCAGTAGAAGGAACTCCAGCTGATAGTGTGTCCTTAGCTTTGCACGGGATAAATATTAGACCTGATGTTGTAATCTCAGGAATTAATTCCGGTTTTAATCTTGGAGCTGATACAGTATATTCAGGAACTGTTGGAGCTTGTATGGAGGCCTTAAAATCAAAGATACCTGCAATTGCTTTATCGGCTGATTACAATCATTTAAAACAAGCAAAAAAAGATTTGAGAAAAGTTCTGGATTTTATTTTTGATAATGACTTAATTTCAAAAAAATATCTTTTAAATGTTAATTTTGTTTCTCGTGATTTTAATAAATCTAAAGATATAATGATTACCGATTTAGGATTTAGACCGACCAGACATTTTTATGTTCGAGAGAATGGCTTTTATGTAACTAAGCGCAATTTTTTAAACGAGGATTTTAAAGAAGAAACTGATTTATACGCTGTTAATAACGGATATATATCAATTACACCGTTGAAATTCGCAAACCAAACCCAAAGTGGTTTAAATGAGTTAAGAAAAAAGGTGAATAATATTGTTAAAAAATAAATTAATTGCGATAGCTTTAACAATTATTAATTTAATAATCGTTGTTTTATTAATTGCATTTGTGATTGAAAATCAATTTGTTGAGATATTACTTGCTATCTATGTAATATTCTTTTCAAGTATAGTATCATTTTTAAGCAGAAAAAAAATAAATTAAGGAAGTGTTTTAATGTTAAATCAAAAAAATTTAGCTTATTTAGAAAATTTGATGACAGACCAAACATTAATTGCAGTTACAAAATATGTTGGTGATAAAGAAATTAATGAACTAGTAAATGCTGGGATTAAAGATTTAGGTGAAAATAGAGTTAAAAAATTTCTTGATAAATATGAGAAACATCAAGATAAAGCTATTAATTGGCATTTTATAGGCCATTTACAATCAAAAAAGGTTAAAAAAATGATTAATAAAATCACTTTATTACACTCATTAGATAGGATGTCTTTAGCAGATGAAATTGAAAAAAGAAGAGAAAAACCTTTACCTTGTTTTCTAGAGGTAAATATTGCTAATGATCCTAATAAATATGGCTTGAAACCAGAAAATGCATTAGATTTCTACAATAAGATTAAAGAATATGATAAAATTAAAGTAATTGGATTAATGGGTATGGCAAAACATACTGATGATAAAGAAATTATTAGAGAAAACTTTAATGTTTTGCTTAAACTAAGAGAAGAATTTAATCGTGAATATAACGATAATAAAGTTACAAAATTATCGATGGGCATGAGCAATGATTTTGAAGTTGCTATTGAAATGGGCGCAACTCATTTAAGAATCGGTAGTTTTTTATTCGAGGAGGAATAGTATGGGGCTATTTAGTCGCAAAAAAAAGATTGAACCTACAGATGTAGAATTTGATGATATTACCTTTGTTAAAGTAAATGATAATAAAAATATTTATAAGTATGCAGAATTAATAATGCATCGAGAGCCAATTGTTTTAAATTTTACTGATGCTTTAATTTCTGAAGCAAATGAAGTATTGATATTTTTATCAGGGGTTTTATATGCTTGTGATGGTGAAATTGTAAAAATTCAAGATAAAATATATTTAATGGCTCAAAAAAGTGACTTATTAGGACCAACTTTAAAAAGATTTGTTGACGAGTATAGGAAGGACTTATAATAGATATGTTTTTAGTTTATGTTTATTATTTACTTACTATTTATTACTATGTAATGATTGTTTATATAATTTTGTCTTGGACTCCGTTAGTAAAATCTAAATTTTATCAGTACTTAAGAGCAATAGTTAACCCCTATCTAGGTATTTTTAGAGGTTGGTTTGTTTTTGGAGGAATGGATTTTACTCCAATGGTTGGTTTATTAATTTATTACTTTATTTTGCGTTTAGTTGCTAGTGCAGCTGATACTGCTTTATCAACAATTATTTTAATTTTAACTTGAGTTTAATTATACTTGCAAATTTGATTTAATTTTTGTATAATTAATTAGTATAAAACGATGAATAGGACAATAAGGATTTAACTAACAGAGAGCTTGTAACAGCTGAAAGCAAGCAATTAAATCTATATCACCTATGAGTTGGATTAATGAAATTTAGTAGTTAATCTCGTATGTCGGCGTTAACGATTTATAAGTGCTAGTGAAAGCTAGAATTAAGGTGGTACCGCGTTAAAGACGTCCTTTCTAGGACGTTTTTTCTATATCAAGGAGGAAAACAATGGAAAAGAAAGATTTTAAGGATACGTTATTAATTCCCAAAACGGATTTTCCTATGCGAGGAAACTTAGGAAAAAAAGAACCGGATATGCAAGTAGATTGGGATAAGAATAATCTATATGAGAAAGTATTGAATAAAAACAAAAGCAAAACTAAATATTTTTTGCATGATGGTCCGCCATATGCAAATGGTTCAATTCATGCAGGTCATGCATTAAACAAGATTTTAAAAGACTTTATTGTAAGATATAAAAACATGAATGGTTTTTATGCGCCTTATTTACCAGGTTGGGATACACATGGCTTGCCAATTGAAAATGCCTTATCTAAAAGCAAAAAGGTTAATCGTAAAGAGATGGATTTAGCTAAATTTAGAAATCTCTGTAAAGAGTATGCCTTAGAACAAATTGAGATTCAAAAGGTTCAGTTTAAACGCTTAGGGATTTTAGGTGATTGGGACAATCCATATATCACTTTGGAAAAAGAATATGAAGCTGCACAATATCGTGTATTTAATGAGATGGTTAAAAAAGGTTTAATCTATAAAGGTTTAAAACCAGTTTATTGGTCTCCATCAAGCGAAACTGCTTTAGCTGAAGCAGAAATTGAATATAAAGATGTTGTTTCACCATCAATTTATATTGCAATGGATGCAGTTGATACATTAGATAAATTGCCAAAGAACACTAAGTTTGTTATTTGGACTACAACACCTTGGACAATACCAGCTAATTTAGCTATAGCTGTTGGTTCTGATATAGAATATACTTTAATTAAAACCAATGGCAATTTCTATTTGGTTGGCAGAGAAAGATTAGAAGCTTTAAAAGAGTTATTGGATTGGAAAAAGGTTACAAATATTCAAAATATCTTCGGTTGGGAATTAGAAGGAATGACTTATAAACATCCTTTATATGATAGAATTTCACCAATTATTATTGGTGATCACGTAACTACTGAAGATGGTACTGGATTAGTACATACTGCTCCTGGCCATGGTGAAGAAGACTTTATTGTTGGACAGAAATATAATTTAAAAGTATATTGTCCTGTTGATGAAAGAGGACTTATGACTGAAGAAGCAGGAGAAAGATTTGCTGGTCTTTATGTTGATAAAGCAAATCCAGAAATTATTGATGCTTTATATGAAGCCAAGTCATTATTAGGCAAGTTTGATATGACCCATTCATATCCACATGACTGGCGAACAAAAAAACCAGTAATCTTTAGAGCAACTCCACAATGGTTTGCTTCTATAGAAATTATTAGAGATGAAATTTTAAAAGAAATTCAAACAATTAAATGGTACCCATCATGGGGTAGTGTTCGATTATCAAATATGATTAAAGATCGTGGTTCTTGGTGTATTTCAAGACAGCGAACTTGGGGAGTACCAATCCCGGCATTTTATACTGAAAAAGGGACAGCGATTTTAGATCCTGAAGTTATTGATTATTTTTCAAAAATAGTTGAAAAAGAAGGATCAAACGCTTGGTATACCAAAGAAGTAAATGAATTATTGCCACCAGGATATACTCATCCAGATTCACCAAATAATATCTTTAGGAAAGAAACAGATATTATGGATGTTTGGTTTGATTCAGGATCAAGTCATCATGGCGGAATGCTAGAGAGAGGTTTTGGTTATCCAGCTGATATATATATTGAGGGTTCTGACCAATATCGCGGTTGGTTTAATTCAAGTTTAATTACCGGTGTAGCTACAAAAGGAGAGTCACCTTATAAAACCTTAGTATCTCATGGTTTTGTTTTAGATGGTGATGGCAAGAAAATGTCTAAATCACAAGGTAATGTTGTAGATCCTAATAAAATTGCTAATACTCTTGGTTCTGATATTTTTAGATTATGGGTTGCTAGTGTAGATTACCAAGCTGATGTTCGTTTATCTAATGATTTAATTAAGCAAGTATCAGAATCTTATAGAAAAGTAAGAAATACAATGAAGTTTTTATTAGGAAATTTATTTGATTATGATAATAAAAAAGATAAACAAGACTTTAATAAGTTAAATGATCTTGATAAGTATGTATTGGTTAAAAACAATAAGCTAATCAAAGAAGTTATTGAAGCATATGACGAGTTTAAATTTGATATCGTTTATCGTAAAATCACTAATTTCGCAACTTTTGTATCTTCTTTCTACTTAGACCCAGCAAAAGATGTATTATATATCGATGAAGCAAATTCTCAAGAAAGAAGAAATATTCAAACAGTGATTTTTAAAGTTTTAGATACTTTAGTAAATCTATTAGCCCCATTAATTCCACATACTACTTCAGAGGTTTATTCTCATATTCCTAATATTGATAGACTTGATGATGTTTATCTATTAGATATGCCAAAAGTTGAGAACTTAAGTTTTGAAAATGAAATACTTATGAATGATTTCTTGTTACTTAGAGAAGATGTACTTAAAGCCTTAGAAAACGCAAGAAACGATAAAATAATCGGAAAAAGTTTAAAAGCACATATTAAACTATATCCTAAAGATAAAGTAAAAGAATTATTTGATAAATTAAACATTAATTTTAAACAAGCTTTCATTGTATCTAAACTTGAAGTTTTAGATTCTGGATTTGGAGCTTATAAAGGAACAGATATTTCAATTGATGTATTGCCAGCTGAAGGAACTACTTGTGATCGTTGTTGGCAAGTTGTTGATGAAGTTAACGATGAAGGAATATGTACTAGATGCGAAGAAGTTGTTTCAAAACTATAAAAAACACATGCCGAAGTCTTTTTGACTTACGGCACTGTTTTTTTGATTAAAACATTGATATAATGTATAATTATAAGTAATTATAAAGGAGGTTTTTATGAAATATAACAAATTAATCGACCATACCTATTTAAAGGCGTTTGGAACGAAAAAAGAAATTGATAAATTAATTGATGAAGCTAAGGAATATGATTTTAAAAGTGTTTGCATTAATCCTACACATGTAAGTTATGCAGAAAAAAAACTGCGTGATAGCGATGTTTTAGTTTGTACAGTAATTGGTTTTCCTTTAGGGGCTAATACTACTGAAACAAAAGTTTTTGAAACTTTAAATGCAGTTAAAAATGGCGCTGATGAAATTGATATGGTAATAAATATTGGTAAATTTAAAGATAGAGAATATGATTACATAGAAGATGAAATTAACCAAGTCTGCAAAGCTGCTGGTGAGAAATTAGTTAAAGTTATTGTAGAAATATGTTACCTAGATAATGAAGAAGTCAAAAAAATAAGTCATATAGTTGGTAAAACAAATGCTGAATTTATTAAAACTTCAACTGGATTTGGAAGTAGCGGGGCTACTCCTGAAGCAGTTAAAATAATGAAAGAAAATGTAAATGGAAAAGAAGTTAAAGCTGCTGGAGGAGTTCGCTCAAAAGCTGATTTAGAGAAAATGGTTGAAGCGGGAGCTACAAGAATAGGCGCTAGCAGTGGGGTTAAAATCATGAATGATGAGATGGGTTCTGATTACTAATGACTAAATTACAAGAAGAAATATTTGCTCAAACTAAAAAATTAGTTGGTCAAGTTAATTTAATAAGAATTTTCTTTTACACATTAATTTCAGCTTTAATGATTATAATTGTTTTATCTATATTTGGAATTTTAACAGTTGAATTAGTTTTTATTATTATTGGTATCTCTATGCTTTATAGTTATTTAAGAGATTATTCTATTACCAAATATTCTGCAAAACAAATGGAAAAATACTATAATTATTCTTTAGAAAAATATGATGATATTGATTTATATATTCCTTTATTAGAAAAGAGTTATCAAGGATATTTTTTAAAACGCTCAGCACTAATAATACAAGATGATATATTATATTTAGAAGCATTTAGACAAAAGCGTTCAAGTAAACAAAAACAAGTTAGTATTAGTGTAAAATATGGAACTAAATTTATAATTGATATGCAAAAAATTGATAAAAATAATAAATCAGTCACCTTTGATTCAACTTTTTCAGCTGAGTATTATCGTTTTTCAATTGTATATAATAAAAAAGCTTTGGAATTAATTGAAAAAGCTAAAAGAGGAGGTTTATAATATGTCAACTGCTCATATTAAGGCAGAAATAGGCGATATTGCTAAAACAGTATTGATGCCAGGCGATCCACTAAGAGCTAAATATATAGCTGATACCTTTTTGAAAAATGTTACTAAATTTAATGAAGTTAGAAATATGTTTGGATATACAGGTTATTACAATGGTAAAAAAATATCAGTAATGGGTTCAGGTATGGGACAACCTTCAATTGGTATTTATTCTTATGAGTTATTTAAATTTTTTGATGTAGAGAATATTATTAGAATTGGATCATGCGGTGCATATTCAAAGGACTTAAACTTATATGATACAATTTTAGCAAGTGATGCTTATTCTGAATCAACTTATGCATTTGTACAAAATAAGGAAAAACGGGATACATTACCAGCATCAAAAACGTTAAATAAAAAACTAGTTGAAATAGCTGAAGATTTAAATATACCACTTAATGTTGGAACTATTCATTCAAGTGATGTATTTTATCGAGAAAGTCCTGAAGATACTTTAAAACAAGCAAAAGCAAAAAAATTACTTGGAGTAGAAATGGAATCATATGCTTTATTTCATAACGCAAATGTAACAGGCAAAAAAGCTGCTTGTTTATTAACTGTATCTGATTCATTAGTAACAAACAAATCTACAACACCAGAAGAGCGACAAACTGCTTTTACAAATATGATGAAAATCGCCTTAGAAATGGCAGAATAATTAAAGGATGGAAACATCCTTTTTTCTTGAGGAGAGAATGGAAATTCATAAAAAAATAATTAATGGAATTGAAGTAAATTACATACAAGTAAAGAAACATAAACATATAGTTATTGCATATAACTTTATTTCTTTATATAATTACGAAAGATTTAATGAAAGAAATATGCTAAATGAAATTTTGGAAAATAATATGCAAAAATATCCAACAAAAACAAAAGTTAATTTGCATTTAGATATGTTATATGGGGCTACTTTTAAATCAGAACTTTATAGTAGAGGAAATATTATAAGTAATAATTTTTATTTAAAATTTATAAATAAAAAATATTTAAAAAACCAACCAAATCTAACAGAATCAGCTTTTCAATTTTTAAACGAGTTAGTTTTCAATCCTAGAAAATACAATAATTATCTAACCCAAAAAGCAACAAACAAGCAAATAGATGAAGCAAAGGATATCCTTAAAACTTATGAACAAGACAAACCTACTTATGCTTATATTAATTTTAAAAGAGCAATATTAAAAGAGAATATTCAGAGGCTAAAAATCTTCCCTTTAGAAGAAAAACTTAGTCAAGTTACTAAATATTCTTTAACAGATACTTATAATAAAATGTTAAAAGAAGATCAGTTAAAAATATTTGTTATTGGTGATTTTGATAAATTAGAAGTTGAGAATATAATCCAAAGAAAATTTTCAAAAAAACTTAATAATAATATCTTAGAAAATATTAATTTGAACTTTTCGCTTAGAAAAACAAGTAATATTAACGAAATAATTGAATCTGATGATTTAAGCATTTCAAGAATATACTTAGGATATCTTCTAAATATTAAATTTAATTCAAAACTATATTTTGCGATGAATATCTTAAATATTATTATTGGCGGAAATTCAAAATCGAGATTATTTTCAGTTATCAGAGAAAAATTAAATTTGGTTTATTACGTTTATAGTAGTTATAATCATGACTCTGGTATTTTCTATATTAATTTTGAGTGTGAACCACTTGATGAAGATAGAGCTATTAATGAAATTAAGAAAGTGATAGATAATATTAAAGCAGGGAAAATAGAAGAAACAGAAATTAAACGTGCAAAAGAGTATTTAATTAAACAATACAAATCAAGAGCTGATAATCTAGTTGGTCTGTTAAATTTACATATTTTAGCTGATATAGAAGAAAATCAACCATTTGATTTAACTAAAACTATTAATAACTATTCTAATATTACTAAAAAGGATTTATTAGATGCTTGTAAATTACTTGTATTAGATACAATTTATCGTTATACAAAAAAGGAACAAACAAAATGATTAAAACAAAACTACTTAAAGATGAATTTATTTATTATGAAAAATTGAATAATGGGTTAGAAGTATATATTCATCCTAAAAATGAGCTTATAGACAACTATTGTGCTTTACAAGTTAACTTTGGTGGACAAGACCTAGAATATATTCTAGATAATAAAAAATACAGTTTGCCTGCAGGAACGGCTCACTTTTTAGAACATGTATATTTTGAAAATGATGATATTAATTTAAGTGATGAATTTGCGGATAAGAATGCTGATATAAATGCTTATACATCAAGAGAAGTTACAAAATATTACTTTAATTCACAAGTAAATTTTATCGAATTATTAAGACGTTTCTTAAAACATTTTTCTGAGGTAAAGATTACGGATAAAACCATTAATAAAGAAAGAAATATTATCAAAAAAGAAATTTTAATGTATGAAGATAACTTGTATAATCAAGTTAATGATGAATTACTTAAACAGATGTATCAAGATAATAAAGTATGGGTTGATATTGCCGGAACAATAGATTCGGTTAATAAAATTAATTTTACAGTACTAAATCAAGCTATAAACCATTTTTATCAACCTAGCAATATGACTTTAATAGTAACTGGAGCATTTGAACCAGAGGATATTTTAAAGGTTATAAAAGAATCTAATTTCAATAAACTACCAAATATATATGGAATGAAACCCAAATTAGTATTTAATGATAAATCTAGTACAAATAAAGATTTTGTTAAGACTAATCTTAATCAAAAAGTTAATTATGTAATGATTGGCCTTAAAATCGATTTAACTATATTTAAAAATATAGATAAAAATATAAAAAGACTAGCAATAATTTTGTTTTTTGAGTATTATTTCGGAGAAAGTTCAAAGAATTATCAACTTTTAGAAACCGAAAACCTAATTAATTATATGTATTCAACTTATGTCAAAATAACTGGTAATTATGCATATTTTACAATTGGTAGTGAATCAAATAAACCAAAGAAACTTATTAAGCATATTAAACAGATGCTATATAATTTAGAACCGATTGAAAAAGATATTTTTCTTGCTCATAAACGTAGCAGAATAGGGAATTATATTGGCTATTTTGAAAATGTTTATAAAATCAATTATATTCTTTCAGATTTAATATTAAAGCATATTAATATTTATAATTATTTAGATGTTATCTCAAATATTAAAGTTGAAGATGTTTTAATTACTAAAGAAGTTATTAGCGATAAAAGTATTTTCTCTACTTGCTATATTAATAAATAATTACACATTTTTTGATAAAATGTTATAATAAAAGTTGGAGTGATATAGTGAAAATTACAAGTGCGAAATTTATAACTTCTGCGGTTGATTCTAGTAATTATCCACAAGATAACTTACCACAAATTGTATTTTCAGGCAGATCAAATGTCGGAAAATCTTCTTTTATCAATTCGTTATTAAATAGCAAAAAAATAGCTAAAGTTTCACAAACACCAGGTAAAACAAGATTAATTAATTTTTTCTTAATTAATGATATATTTTATTTTGTTGATATTCCTGGGTATGGTTATGCTAAAATTAATCAAGCTGAGATGGTTAAATTTGCGACGATGATTGATGAATATTTACAATCAGGATTGCCTGCTTTAGCAGTTTTATTATTGGATATAAGAAGAGAGCCTAATGAAGATGATTTACTAATGTATGATTATTTTAAAAGCTGTGGTTTTAATATCTTAATTGTACTTACAAAAGCAGATAAACTATCTAATAATAAAATTAAAAAGCAAAAACAAATAATTGAAAAGAAACTTAATCCTAGAGTACAAGATACAATTTTAAAATACTCTATTCAAACAAAAGTCAATCATGACTTAATTTGGGATATTATTTTAGATCAAATTAATGAGGGATAATATGAATAGTTTTTATGATCATATTGCTAAAGAATATGATAAGCTTGTTGATAATGATGTTAAAGAGAATCTTTTTCCATATTCTGGATACAAAACTATCCAAGATATAGTAACAGATTATTTATTAGAAAAAGATAAAAAAGTTAATATATTAGATTTGGGTTGTGGAACCGCAAAACTTTATGATAAAATTGATCCAAATAAGTTTTCATTATATGGTGTAGATCGTTCAAGAGCGATGATTGAAATAGCTAAAAAAAAGCAATCTAAAGCTGTTTTTATTTATCACGATATTTTAAAAGGACTACCAGAGAATATTAAAAACAAGAAATTTGACTATATTATTATTAACTATTTATTTATGCATTTTGATTTTAAAACCACAATAGATTTAATAAATTTATTGGTAAATAATTTAGCTAAATTTGGTAAAATAATAATTGGTGATTTGCTTTTTATCAATGAAACAGCTAAGATAAACTTTTTTTATAAACAACAAGATTATCATGAATTAGGTTTAAATTTTCATATATACAGTCATTTTGTAAATAAAATTGGTAATAATTTGGGTCTGAGTTTTTTTGATGTAAATGAATATACTGGTATAATAATTATTGAAAATATAAATGAATTTACTTTACATTTTGAAGAACCTTTGGTAAAATACAAGACAAATACAGGGAAGTGGAGGAGTACTCACCCACAGAAAAAAAGCGAGTAAACGGTTGGTGTAAGTTTACTTCTGTAGTGAGGAAGGTAGCCATGGAGTAGTTTAGATGAAATAAGTAGTCTAAAACGTAGCTGGCGTTAACAGATATTAAGTGCTAGTTATCTAGAACTAAGGTGGTACCACGGTTAATAATCGTCCTTTATTTGGGCGATTTTTTTATTTTAGAGGTGAATTATGAGCTATATTAAAGATTTACGAGCAAAAGTAGGAAACGATAATATAATTGTTAATGCGTGTGCGGTTGTGATTGTTAATAATAATAACCAAATATTATTACAAAAGCGCAGCGATAATTTGTTATGGGGATTACCTGGAGGATTACTTGAAATTGAAGAAACTATTACTCAAGCTGCTATTCGTGAGGTAAAGGAAGAAACTAATCTTGATGTTGAATTAATCCGATTTTTAGGTGTTTTTAATAATCCTTTTATGAGATGGCGAAAAAAAGACCGAGCCCGAATCATTAGTTTTGCTTTTTTTGGAGAATTAAAATCTTCAGATTTAAAAATAAATGATAGTGAATCAAAAGAATTAAAATACTTTGATTATGAAAATTTACCACAAATTCATTCAATTGATACAATTGAAATAATCGAAGCTTATTATAACGATAAATTAAATTTAGTTGAAGGGAAAAATTATGATGGAGAAAAAATATAATCCACAAGAAGTAGAAGCAGGTAAATATGAGTTTTGGTTAAAAAACAACCTGTTTTCTAGTGGTGATTTAAGTAAAAAACCATTTACAATAGTTATTCCTCCTCCAAATGTAACTGGAAAGTTACATTTAGGGCATACTTGGGATAACACTTTACAAGATATGATTATTAGAAGAAAAAGAATGCAAGGATATGACGCTTTATATTTGCCTGGTATGGATCACGCTGGTATTGCTACACAAGCTAAAGTCGATCAATCTTTAAGAGATAAAGGTATAAATCGTTATGAATTAGGGCGAGAAAAATATTTAGAAATAGCTTGGAAATGGAAAGAAGATTATTCTAAATACATCCGTGATCAATGGGAAAAAATGGGCTTATCTTTAGATTATTCTAAAGAACGTTTTACTTTAGATGAAGGTTTATCAAAAGCTGTTAATAAAGTTTTTATTGATTTATACAATAAAGGCTTAATTTATCAAGGAGAAAGAATTATTAATTGGGATGTTGAGGCTAAAACAGCTTTATCAAATATTGAAATTGAACATAAAGAAGTTAAAGGCGCATTGTATTATATAAAATATAAAATAGTTAATGAAGATAATTATATTGAAATAGCTACAACAAGACCAGAAACAATGTTTGGTGATACTGCATTAATGGTTCACCCTGAGGATAAGCGTTTTTTAGATTTGCAAGGAAAAGAAGTTTATATACCAACAACAAAAAGAAAAATTAAAATTATTACGGATAAATTTGTTGATCAAGAGTTTGGGACAGGTATTGTAAAAGTTACTCCTGCTCATGACCCTAATGATTTTGAAGTAGGTAAACGTCATGATTTAGACATGCCTTTATGTATGAATTCAGATGGTACAATGAATGAGTTAGCACATAAATACGAAGGAATGAATCGATTCGATTGTAGAAGAGATATTCTAGAAGATTTAGCAAGAGATAATTTAATTTCAAAAACTGAACCTATAACTCATAATGTTGGTCATTCAGAAAGAACAGATGTAATAGTTGAACCGAGATTATCTAAACAATGGTTTGTTAAAATGGATGGCTTAGCAAAAAATGCTTTAACTAAGAATCAAGTTAATTTTATTCCCGAAAGATTTAGAAAAATCTTTTTTAATTGGATGGAAGGTATTGAAGATTGGTGCATATCTAGACAATTATGGTGGGGACACAGAATACCAGTATGGTATAAAAATGATGAAATTTATGTTGGTGAAGAAGCTCCTAAAGAAAGTGGATGGATTCAAGATAAAGATGTATTAGATACTTGGTTTTCATCAGCTTTATGGCCGTTTTCAACTCTAGGTTGGCCAGAAGAAACTAACGATTATAAACGTTATTATCCAAACGATGTTATGGTTACTGGCTATGATATTATTTTCTTTTGGGTTTCAAGAATGATTTTTCAAGGAATTGAGTTTACAGATAAAACCCCATTTAAAGATTGTTTATTACATGGGTTAATAAGAGATGAGGAAGGAAGAAAGATGTCCAAATCTTTAGGTAATGGTGTAGACCCAATTGAAGTTATTAATAATTATGGTGCTGATTCATTAAGATATTTTATTACAACAAATTCCGCACCGGGGCTTGATTTAAGATATGAAGAAGAAAAAGTTGAATCAAGTTGGAATTTTATTAATAAATTGTGGAATATTAGTCGTTATGTAATAATGAATACAGAAGAGATAAATTACTCTGATATTAAAATTGATAGTAATGTTTTAAATTTTGCGGATAAATGGATATTAACAAAACTAGAATTATTAATTGAAAACACTGATAAATTTTTTGATAGATATGAATTTAGTGAAGTAGCTAGACTTATTTATAATTTTACGTGGCATGACTTTGCTTCATGGTATGTTGAAATGACAAAATTATCAGATAATAAATCAACTAAGATAGTATTAATCTATGTTTTAGATAAAGTGATTAAATTATTACATCCATTTATGCCATTTGTTACTGAAGAAATATACCAACAACTTCCACATAAAGAAATTTCAATTATGATTGATAGTTGGCCAAAACTGGCTAATTTTAGATTTGATAATGTTTTAGAAAAAGAATGGTTTTTTGAATTAATTAAAAAAATCAGAAATATAAGAAATGAATACCATGTTGCCTGGTCAAAACCAATTGATATATTTATTAGCACTAGTAAAGAAAATCAAGAATTTTTAGATAGTAATAAAAAATATATTAACAAATTCTTGAATCCTAAGTCTCTAAGTTATAATCAGGATTTAGATTCAATAACAAATGCTGTTTCGATTATTTTAAATGATATTCAAGTTGCTATTCCTTTAGGTTCATTAGTAAATATTAATGAAGAAATTGAAAAGGTTAGAAATGAAATAAAAACTTTAGAAAATGAAATTAATCGTTGCGAAAAAATGTTAAATAATGATAACTTTATTTCTAAAGCGCCAAAAATGAAAATTACAGAAGAAAAGAATAAACTAGAAGCTTATAAAAAGCGTTATATAAATGCTAATAATCGTTTAACGGATTTAAAGGGTTAAAATGTTTAATAATTTAAAAGCAGCACAAAATTGGATAGAAAATATTAAAAGATTTGGTTCTAGGCTTGATTTGACAAGAATAACCAAGGCTTTAGCTATGCTTGGCAATCCACATAAAGAATTTAAGTCAGTACATGTAGCTGGAACTAATGGTAAAGGTTCAACCGCAAATTTTATAAAAAATATTCTTGTAGATGCTGGATATAAGGTGGGTTTATACACCTCACCTTATATTGTTGAATTTAATGATAGAATTAGAATTAATCAAGTAAATATTTCAGACGATTCTTTAGTAAAATATACAAATATTTTATATGATATATCTGAAAAATTAAAAAAAGATAATCCTGAAGAAATATTAACTTTTTTTGAGGTTTTAACAGTGATTGCCTTTCTATATTTTCGTGACCAAGAAGTAGATTATGCTATTGTTGAAGTTGGTTTAGGCGGATTATTAGATGCGACTAATGTGATTATTCCGGAGATATCAGTAATAACTAATATATCCTATGATCATATGAAGCAATTAGGAAATTCTTTGGAATCAATTGCATTAAATAAACTTGGAATAGTAAAAGATAACATTCCTTTAGTAACAGCGATTGAAAATTTAAAGCTTTTTCCATTATTTTATGAAGTAACATCAGATAAAAATAGTCGTCTTAAAATTGTTAATTTTGATTTAGTAAATGATATTGATATTAAAACTAAAACGAAGTTTAAATATCAAAATAACACTTATGAACTTAATATCACAGGATTACACCAAGTGAAAAATGCTGTATTAGCAATTGAAGTAATAAGGTTATTGAGATTAAACAATAATCTAACAATATCAGAAAATAATATAAGAAATGGTTTATGTAATACCAAATGGCCTGGGCGATTTGAGATTTTTAATGATAGAATTGTTATTGATGGAGCCCATAATATTGGCGGTATCATTGCTTTAAAGAATTCTGTTAGAACAATTTTTAAAGATAAGAATGTTAAATGTCTTTTTTCAGTTATGAAGGATAAACAACATAAACAGATGATTGAAGAACTTGATAATTTCTGTGATGAATTATATTTTACTGAATTCGAGTATAAAAGAAGAGCTGATGCAGAAGAATTGTATTTTGAATCAACTCATTATAAAAAGTCTTATCATAAAAATTATAAAGAAATATTTTATAAGTTAAAAAACAGTTTACAACAAGAAGATGTTTTGATTATTACAGGGTCTTTATATTTTATCTCTGAAATAAGAAAGTTATTAGTGAATTAAAGAATAAACAATCACCCAGAGTAGTATTATACTGGGTGATTTTTTTATGTATTTAATTAAAGATATGCCAAAAGTCGAAAGACCACGCGAAAGACTTCTTGCATATGGACCAGAGAGTTTGAGTAATTATGAATTATTAGCCATCATATTACGAATAGGAAGAAAAAATGAATCAGTTATTGATTTGTCAAAAAGAGTAATTAATGAACTTAATTCATTAGCTGAACTTAGAGAAAAAACAATTTCTGAATTAAAAAATATTAAAGGTATAGGTAATACAAAAGCCATTACTATATTAGCTTCATTAGAACTTGGTAAGCGGGTGTTATTGAATAAAGAGGATAAATTACAAATAAGTTCTCCTAAAGCTGTTTACGATTTGTTAAACTATGATTTAAAAGATTTAAAACAAGAAGTCTTGATTGCTTTGTATTTAGATTTAAAAACAAATTTAATAGCAAAAAGAGAAATATTTCGAGGAGGGTTAGCACAAAGCTTAGTCCACCCTAGAGAAGTCTTTAAATTTGCGGTGAAATATTCGGCTTTTCAAGTTATTTTAGTTCATAACCATCCATCAGGAGATCCCTATCCATCAAGACAAGATTTAGATTTAACAAAAATAATGAAAAAAGCGGGAAAATTATTACAGATTAGTATTCTTGATCATATAATAATAGGTAACAATTCATATCTTTCAATAAATGAATTTGAACAAAAATAAAAGTTTTTAAATATCAATTGACAAGTAATTTTTCATGGTTTATAATTGAATTAAATTGAATACAAGTTAGAGGTGTATTTATACATAACAGGGAATTGAGTTAAAGTCTCAAGCTGTCCCAGCAACCGTAAAACTGACGAAATGCAATTAACCACTGCGAAAGCGGGAAGGTAGCAAAGTAGATTGATGTTGAGCCGGTAGACCTACCTATAACTATGTGTTTTCTCCTGGGTTATGAGAAAAAGTTTTTTTGACTTTTTTTAGACCTGGGATAGGTC
>JAGYOE010000059.1 GCA_018399755.1 Bacilli bacterium | reverse complement strand
TTGATGATAAATTTTTAAACAAAGCAGCTGAATGTGGTTTAAGATCATTTGTAATTATGGCAGGCGTATTGGATAACTATGATTTTAAATCAAATTTATTGGCTTATGAGGGACCTTTTGGGGTTGGCTATTCTGTAGGTTCTTTCTTGCCTAAAGATAAGTGAGGAAATTATTATGAAAACTAATCCATATGTTAAACTAGCTAAAAAAGCATTAGAGTTTTATATTAAAAACAATAAAGAAATGCAAAAACCAACTGACTTACCTAAAGAAATGCTTGAAAAAAAGGCAGGTGTTTTTGTTTCTTTAAAAAAATGGGGAGATTTGCGTGGTTGTATTGGCACGACTTCTCCTACAACTAATTCAATTGCAGACGAAATAATTCAAAATGCAATTAGCGCTGGAACAAGAGATCCAAGATTTCCACCTGTAAGTGAAAAAGAACTAAGTCTATTAACTATAAGTGTTGATGTCTTAAAAGCGCCTGAGCCAATTGAAAGTATCAGCGAATTAGATACTAATAAATATGGCGTTATAGTTAGAAAAGGAAGACGAAGTGGTCTTTTATTACCAAATTTAGAAGGAATAGATACACCTAAAGAACAAGTAGATATTGCATTAAGAAAAGCAGGTATTTATCCTGAAGAAGATTATAAACTAGAAAGATTTGAAGTTATTAGACATAAGTGAGGTAAGTATGCAAATAAAAGAAATAGAAAACAATAAGTTAAAACAATCCATCACAGAAAAAATCTTAAGAGACTTACCAGAATGGTTTGGCATAGAAGAAGCTACTAAAGAATATATTAATACAGTTAAAAACTATCCCTTTATAGCTTGTTATAAAAATGATGAAGCAATAGGCTTTTATTCTCTAAGAGAAGAAAATAAAAACGTATTAGATATGTATGTTTTGGGAGTATTAAAAAAATATCATCATAAAGGTATAGGTAAAGCCCTGCAAGAATTTGCTGAAAAGTACGCTAGAGAAAAAGGTTATAAGTATTTAATGGTTTTGACTCTAGCAAAAAAAGCAAATAATAAAGCTTATCTTAATACTAGATATTTTTATTTAAAAATGGGTTTTATTGACTTCTATCAAAATGACGATATCTTTTCACCAGAAGATCCTTGTCAAATCATGATTAAAACCATATAAAACTCTCTAATATCTAATTGGTTATCAGATTTTTTTTTGAATTTTCTACGAAAATTATAGCGGGTTTGAAAGGAAGATAATCAAGTGTAATGATTTGGATTGTAAATGTTTTTGGCTATTTACTACTATTTATTAATTTACCAAAAAAAGAACAATTTGAAATGAAAGAGTAAAATGCTAATTACTCATCCATCAAAAATTGTTTTTTTAATTTATGATAATTATTCTTTTATTAATTTATCACCAGTAAACTCAAATACAAATCCCAAGATTAAAATAATTATTTGGAAGATAATTCCAAAGCCTATTTTAGTTGTCATTGCGCCTAAATCAACAAGACTTTGAAGATCTGAATCGTTGAATACTTGTAAGTATAAAACCACTAATAATACTAGACCTAAACCTAGAACAGCTAAATTAGCAATTCTCTCATATTCTGGTTTCATAAAGATAGCTATTGCTCCAGCTATAGTAATCACAAAGAATATAATAACAAATACATCTGCACTTTTATCAGGGTTTAGTTCCTCTAATTGAAATGCATTATAAGAGTAATCTGCTAGACCCATTATAGTACCTGTAATAAATGTGAAAAAGAAACCAATCGCAAATAATAATAGTAAACCAACTTTAATAACTTTTAATAACATGTCTTTTTTCATAAGTTGTTTCCTCCTTTCATTATAGATGTTAATTATTAGAAATTAACACATTTGAGTCGATTATATCACCAATATATGAACTTGTCATTAGGAAAAACAAAAAAACTTTGAAATTCAAAGCTTTTTTGCTCAACAGTAAAATATTGTTAATTATTAAACTTTAAATATTTAGAAAAAATCATTGGTTTTTAATTGCAATATAGCAATTTCCACAGATTATGGTATAATAATTTTATAGTTATATTTTTTAAATATGGAGATGATTCTATTGATAAAAACACATGAGTTAACTAAGTACTATAATAAAAATGCTCGCGGTATATTGGAAGTTTCTCTAGAAATTAAAGAAGGAGAAATTTTTGGTTTTATTGGTCCTAATGGTGCAGGTAAGAGTACAACTGTTAGAACAATCTTAAATTTGATTTTTCCTACAAGTGGCAATGCAAGTGTAATGGATTTAGATATTGTTAAAGATTCTGTAGATATTAGAAAATATGTAGGTTATATCCCTAGTGAAATAAACTTTTATGGTGATATGACTGCAGAGGAATTCTTGCATTATTCTGCATCTTTTTATGATTGTGATTATAAGGATAAAATGAATAAATTGGCTAAGCAATTAGAATTTGATTTGTCAAGAAAAATTTCAGAATTGTCTACTGGTAATAAAAAGAAATTAGCAATTATTGAATCAATTCAACATTCGCCGAAAATATTAATTTTAGATGAACCAACATCTGGCTTAGATCCATTAATGCAAAATACTTTTTTTTCAATAATTGAAGAAGAGAAAAAGCAAGGAACAACCATCTTTTATAGTTCGCATATTTTAAGCGAAGTCCAAAGAATTTGTGACCGAGTAGCAATTATAAAAGAAGGAAGAATAATTAAAGTTGAATCAATTGAAGATATTATGAAAGCTAGAGCTAAGAAAGTTAGATTAAAAACTGAAAAAGATTTTATCCATGAAGATGATGATATTGTTAGTTTAAAAAGAGAAAACGGATATATTTCTTTTGTTTATACCGGTAAAATTGAAAAGCTACTAGAATTACTTCAAGATAAATCAATTAAAGATTTAACCATAATTGAACCTTCTTTAGAAGAAGTCTTTATGCATTATTATCAAAAGGAGGAAGAAAATGAAAACCTTAATTAAAGCTGAGTTTAAACGCAATTATAAATCTTTAATTTTATGGACAGCAATTATTGCTGGTTTAGCTGGTTTAATGTTATTTTTATTTCCTGCCTTTGAAAAGGCTTTTGAAGATATGGAAGAATTATTGGAAATCTATCCACCTGAATTTTTAGAAGCCTTTGGTATGGGTGAAGGCGGTTTGGATATGACAGAAATTTATGGTTGGTTTGGGATTGAAGGTTATTTATTTGTTACTTTAATTGGCGGTAGTTATGCAG
>JAGYOE010000058.1 GCA_018399755.1 Bacilli bacterium | reverse complement strand
TATTGGTGATAATGTAAAAATATATCAAGGTGTAACCTTAGGTGCGATGAGTTTGAGAAAGGGAAAAAAACTAAAAGGAAAAAAAAGACATCCTACCATTGGCAACAATGTTACAATTTATGCCAATGCTTCGATTTTAGGTGGAGAAAGTATAGTTGGTGATAATTCGATTATCGGTGCTAATGTATTTATTACTGGATCTATTCCAGAAAAATCAATTGTTACTATGAAAAATATGGAATTAGAGACAAGGGAGAATAAAGTCGATGAGTCTATATGAAAATATATTAGAAACAATCGGAAATACACCTTTAGTAAAACTAAATAAGTTTAAACAAATGAATAAATTAAACAATAACTTCTATGCTAAACTAGAGAGTTTTAATCCCGCAAACAATGTTAAAACTAGACCAGCTTATTACATGATTAAATCGCTTTATGAAAAAAAAGAAATTGATTCAAACTATACAATAGTAGAAGCTACTAGTGGTAATACTGGAATATCTTTAGCAATGGTAGGAGCTTATTATGGTAATAAAGTTATAATCATTATGCCTGATAAGGTTAGTGAAGAAAGAATAAAACTAATTAAACACTACGGAGCTAAGGTAATCTTAACTCCTGCTAAAAAAGGAATTAATGGTTCAATTGCTAAAGCAAAAGAACTTAAAAAACAAGGTAAAATTATCATTCCATCACAATTTGAAAATCCTGATAATTACTTAAGTCATTATGAGACTACCGCAAAGGAGCTTTTAAATGATTTAGAGATGATAGATTATCTATTTATTACTGTAGGAACTGGTGGCACAATTAGAGGAATTAGCGAGTATTTTAAAGCAAAAAAATTAAAGACTAAAATTATTGCTATTGAACCTAAACAATCACCAATTTTATCAGGTAAAGCTAAAGGAGAACATAAAATTGCTGGTATATCTCCAGGATTTATTCCGCCTTTATATAAAAAAGAATATGTTGATGATATTGAATTAGTAGATGATGAAAAAGTGTGGAAGTTTACCAAAGAATTTATTAAAATTGAAGGTATTTCTATTGGTATTTCTTCTGGCGCAGCCTTATTAGCGGCACTAAATTATAGTAAAAGAAACAATTTAACTAATAAAAACATTGTTTGTATATTCCCAGATTCAGGCGAGAAATACCTATCTACAGGAATTTTTGATTAAATTTAAAAAAATTAGCACTTATAACTTGAAAGTGCTAAAAAATATGTTATAATATAATTGACACTCGGGAAAGACGAGTGCTAATATATCTCATAAAGGGAGGAATTATATTATGGCTAATATTATTAGGAGAAACAATCCACTATCATTTTTTGATGATTTCTTTGATGATTTCTTAACACCAGCAAAAAGATCAAATTGCATGAAAACCGATATTATCGAAAAAGACGATGGCTATGAACTTCAAGTTGATGTACCTGGATTTGACAAAGAAGATGTAAAAATCTCTTTAGACAACGGTTATTTAACAATTGAAGCTAAAACTGAATCAGAAGAATCTGAAGAAGACAAAGATAGACATTATCTTAAAAGAGAAAGATATGTAGGTGCTTCAGCAAGAAGTTTCTATGTTGGTGAAGATATTTCTGAAGAAGATATCAAAGCAAACTATGATAAGGGAATGATTAATCTATTTATTCCTAAACAAGGAACTAATGTAAAAGAAAAAAAATACATTGAAATTAAATAATTACTGATTGTGGTTAAGTTAATAGCTTAACCACTTTTTATTATTAATTTTACTAATATATGATATAATTTTTATGGTGAAGCAAATGAAAACATACTTAAAACAAAAATTTATTTTAATAGTTACATTTTTAATTTTTTACTTTAGTATTGAATTAATTGCCTTTCTTTGGGTAGGATTTAAGTTTTTACCCAGTGATTTTCTAATTGATTTAATTCTAAGTTTTTTTGTTATATCAATTATTATAATTATTCCTAATCATAAAATCTCGATAATTTATATGAGTTTATGGTTATTATTTATTAATGCTTTATTTGTGACTAATGTTACTATTTTTAGCGCTTATAAAGAGTTATTTACCTTTGAACAGTTTAAGCTTATTGGTGAAGCAACTGATATTTTAAATCTTGATTATTTTTCTATTCCCACTATTATTGTTTTTTTGATAATTACAGCTGTTTATGTTTATATAATTAAGAAGATTTATAAAAATTATTTATCTGAAAATGATTATGAAGTGAATTTAGATTTTTGTTTAAAAGCTGTTTTTGTCTTTTTAATCCTAAGTATATCTTCTTATGCAATTTTTTCGACAAGAAATTTTGAACCATTTGATAACTATAATGAAGATACTGATTTCCCTACACTTAAACGTTATTCTTTAGGTAGGTATGGGTTTTTAGGTTATTATTATAAAGAAATTGATTTGCTTTACTTTAGTGAAGAAGGTGAGGGCGAATTTGAATTACCAGTAGAAATTGCTGATAAAACTGATTATTTTGGATTATTAGAAGGCTATAATGTTTTTACTATAATGATTGAATCAGGTGAAAGTTATGCAATTCATCCTGATTTAACTCCTAATCTTTATCAATTTAGTAATGATGGTTTAAATTTTCCTAATCACTATAGTGAAAATAAGACTAATGTGTCTGAAGTTATTGGTATAAATGGTCATTATCCTTCAACTTCCTTTGATACAAGAGATTATATTTATAATTTCGATTATTCATTACCAGCGATATTAAATGAAGAATATGAAACTGCGTTTTTTCATGATAATTATCCGGTGTTTTATCAACGCGGTGATATCTTAGAGATGATTGGCTTTGAGGATTTATACTTCCATTCACAGATTTATCCAGATGCAAAAAGATGGGAATGGGATGGGAATTTAACCTTGGATAGTTATACAGCTGAAGCAATGTTAGATTTAATGTTTAAAACGGATGATCCTTTCTATTATTTTTGGACAACTCTTTCTACCCATGGTCCTTACAATGAAGGCGAAGAAAATAAACAATTATTTATTGATTTAGGATATTATGATTTAATCGAACAAGCAGAAATTAGTGGTGAATGGACTAATCCTTTACAAGATTATGATGAAGAGACGCAAGAAAGAATGAAGTTTTATCAAGCAGCGATGATGAATTTTGATGATGCTTTAGGGATTATTATTGATGAATTAAAACTTAGAGGCGAATATGATAATACTTTGTTTGTCTTATATGGTGATCATAGTGTCTATTATCATGATTTTAATACGATGACTAGT
>JAGYOE010000057.1 GCA_018399755.1 Bacilli bacterium | reverse complement strand
TCTACTTCAGATGTTAATTCACCATCTTCTTCATCAGTAACAGTTATGCCTTCTAAAAAATCAACTTGTTGATTTAAAAAGACTTCCCTATCAGTTACACCATTAAATACTGGGTCTTGATCAACTTCAGTTGTTGTTACTGTTGTATCCTCAGTAGTTTCTTCTGTATTTGTAGTATTGTCTAAAGTTGTATCAGTTATATCACCATTACAACCAGCAACACCAATCAGTAAAATAAAACCTAAAATAATTCCAAATATCTTTTTCATTTTTCCTCCTCGTTTGTATTATAAAAATAAGTTGAATTAAATATATCTATTCTTTTTACAATTATATAATATTAAAAATTAAATAACAATGATAAATAGGTAAAATATTAATAAAATTTAAATATCCTTTAATATCATACAAAGCTTATTTGCAAGTTGAAATCCATTTGCCTTTAAATATTTTTTTATCTCTTCTGACTCTCTTTTATAATCGTTATATTGCTTGCTATCTTTAACATTTACAAGCAAATTATCAATAATGTCATATAACTTAGACAATTTAACATTTATTTCATAATCTTTAACCATCAAATCCCAATAGTCAATCATTGGTATAGGCGAATATTTTTTTACGGATTTTAATATTCCTTCTTTATCACAAGTTTGCGAATGTATCACACCAATTTCGCGATCAATTTTAGCAGCAAAATGATGTAATAATTTATGTGAAACTTGCTGTTTAGTAGAATTATCAGAAATTAACTCACTAATAATAATTATTCCTCCAGGTTTTAAAAGCGAAACCATATGTTTGAGTGTATCTTCAATATTAGTGAAGTGATGGAATGTATTCGATAAAGAAATTATATCGAAACTTTGTTTAGGAAAAGTGGCACTTAAAATATCTTCATTCGTAAATCTAATCTTAGGATTATCCTTAAAAGATTCTTTATCCATTTCTAAAAGGTAATCAATAACATCTATACCAATAATTTCGTTATAATCTTGATATAAATAATCGATCAAACCGATGAAATCACCTTTTCCTGTACCAATATCCAATATTTTTGCATTTGGGTATTGTTCTAAATATTTTTTAAGTTCATTCATAAAAATTTACCTCTCTACTATAATATTATACATAAATTATTGTTTTTGTGTTAAGATAAAAGAAAATATTTCAAATTTTTTTAAGGAGGTTTTGATGAAAAAAAAAGATATAATCTTCATTATTGAAATCATCATAATAATATCACTATTTATCTTTAAACCAACGAGAATTTTCATCGAAGAAAAAACTAACTCTAACCCTTATATAATGGGGTTTATAAAAACTTCAATCCTAGCAACAAGTGGCGAATTGCTTGCCTCAAGAATAGCCACAAAAAAATATTTTTCAAAAAAAGGATTCTTTTTGCGTTTTATCGTTTGGGGTTTTTTAGGAATGGGATTTGTACTAATGTTCAATATATATTCAAGTGGTGTCATAAATTCTATTAATAAAAATCTCTTACCTTATTTTAGTAATACCAACTTTTTTACCAAGGTTTATCAAGCGTTTATGATCAGTTTAATAATGAATTTAACCTTTGCACCAGCTTTTATGCTTTTGCATAGAGTAACTGACACTTACATTGATTTATCTGAAGGCAACATTAAAGTTCTTACTAAGACTAAATTAAATCAAGTAACAGCTAATATTGATTGGAAAAATTATTTTGAGTTTGTTATTTTAAAAACTATCCCTTTCTTTTGGATTCCCGCCCATACAATCACATTTTTATTGCCAGAAAATTATCGAGTATTAATGGCTGGTGTATTATCTATTGCTTTAGGGTTAATCTTAACTCTCTCAAAAATGAAAACGAAAAAAAATATTTAAATAAATACCCTTATTACATTGTAAAACCTAAAACAAAGTGATAAAATTAAAAAATATCAAGGAGGAATAATATGAATTATTTAATGTATATTGCTGCAGGCATAGCTTTAATAGCTATTTTTTATGGAATATTACTTTTTAAAAAAGTATTAACTTTTTCACCTGGTGTTGAAAAAGTCAGAGAAATATCGGGATTTATCAAAGAAGGAGCTAATGCTTTCTTAAGAAGAGAATATAGAATTATAATTATCTTTGTCTTTATTGCCTTTTTCGGTATTTGGGTTGCTTTAGGAATAGGTAGTGCTTTAGCATTTGTATTAGGTGCTTTATTCTCTGGTACAGCCGGTATAGTTGGTATGAAAAGTGCTACAGAAGCAAATTCAAGAACCGCAACTGCCGCAAATAATCACGGTATGAACCAAGCTTTAAACGTCGCTTTTAAAGGTGGTTCTGTAATGGGTATGAGTGTTGTTGGCTATGGACTATTTGGTTTAATTGTTGTATTTTTCTTCGCAAATATTGCCTTTGGTTTTGATGCTGAACGTTCAATCGAGATTGCTGCTGGTTATTCGCTAGGAGCTTCTTCTATTGCTTTATTTGGCCGTGTTGGTGGTGGGATTTTTACTAAAGCTGCTGATGTAGGAGCTGATTTAGTTGGTAAAATTGAAGCTGGAATACCTGAGGATGACCCTAGAAACCCTGCAACTATCGCAGATAATGTTGGCGATAATGTTGGTGATGTTGCTGGTATGGGTTCAGACTTATTAGAATCTTATGTTAGTTCAATAATCGGCGCTGCCACAATCGGTGCTTTATGGTTTGGTGTAGAAGGTGTTCTCTATGTTATGATAATTGCTGGTTTAGGAATATTATCATCAATTATTGGAACTTTCTTTGTTAAAGGAAAAGAAAGTTCAAACCCTCATAGTTCTTTAAAAATGGGAACATATTCAAGTGCTATAATCTTTCTTATTGGATCATTTTTAATTACATTATTCTTTAAGTTAGCTCCATATGCAACTGTAACAGCTAAACTCCCTTATGAATTTGGGCCATTCTATAGTATTGTAATTGGTTTATTTGTTGGTTTATTTATTGCTTTTATAAGCGAATACTATACATCTGAAAAATATAAACACGTTAAAGCAATCGCAAAACAATCTGAAACCGGACATGCAACTAATATTATAAGTGGTATAGGAACCGGTATGAAAAGCACTGCTTTCCCTGTTATAGCTATTGCTATTGGAACAATTTTTGCTTTCCAACTAGGTGGATTATTTGGTATTGGTTTAGCTGCAGTAGGAATGTTAGGTACTGCAGGAATGACAGTAAGCGTTGATGCTTATGGACCAATCGCTGATAATGCTGGTGGAATTGCTGAAATGTCAAAAATGGATAAAAGCGTAAGAAAAATAACTGATAAATTAGATAGCGTTGGTAATACTACTGCTGCTATTGCTAAGGGTTTTGCCATTGGCTCTGCAGCTTTAACCGCCTTAGCTTTATTTAGTTCTTATGCTGTTAAAGCTGGTTTAACTGAAGATGGAATTAATATCATTAATGCAGATGTAATATCGGGATTAATGATAGG
>JAGYOE010000056.1 GCA_018399755.1 Bacilli bacterium | reverse complement strand
CGCTTTAGTAAAAGGATTCACGTTGAGAGGCAACGAGCTATTAGTATAATACAGTTCTATTTCCTGGTACCTGTCTTTAGCCAATACATTTTGAGCTACTTTTTTATGGAATTCCGGAAACTTTTGCGGGCCATTAATTATAATTAATCTAATTCGTCTACGGGTAACAATCCTCTGCTTTTGGAACAGCATTGCTAAACCTTCTTTATGCTCCTCAACCCAATTGCAGTAATCCAGGCCTTGAAAAATTGAACTTTGTAGTCTGGAGTTACTAAGCTTCTCGAATTTTAATTCAATAACTGTCAACCAACGAGTTTTCCTCTCAAGGGCTAAAATATCTATTACCTCAGACTTAACTGTTCCTTCACCGGCCGGAAATTCAACATCTAAAACAGAATACTTTTTTCCGTTTAACTCGCCACCAGCCTGTAAGTATTCAACTAAAACAGATTGTAAATCATAAACTTCATTTTTAATTTTACCTGTTGTTTTAACCTTATTATGATAGTGGTCTTTTAAATAATCTAACCTACGCTTTAGCGATTCAAGCCTTTTTACATTTATATATTGAATTAATCTTAAATCTGAAATAGTGCTGTTAAGAAGCCTCATCTTCCGCAAGAACACCTCATCAAAAGAGTGGCCTAAAACCAAAAGCGGTAATTTTCTATTTTCCTTTGCAATTTTACTCCAATATTTAAATATCTCTGGCAATAACTCAGTCTGCAAAGGTGTCGGTAAGTCTCTTAGGTCTTTGCCGGTTCCTCCATAACCGATGATAACAACTTTTTCCCGGCCACGCTTTCCTCTTACAGTTGCCTGATAAAACCTAAGGTTTTTTCTGATAAAAAATTCTTTAATTTCTAAACCACATCGGTTCTTTAAATCTTCAATTATACAGTTAACAAACTCTTGCCTCTTAAACACACCTGTATTGAATCTTTTATGTGATACTATTTTTGCCATATTTTTACTTTATCTACTATAAATAATCGCCCTATTCAGTTTTAACAGAAATCGGGCCGCCATAACCCACCAGCTTTCTGCCTACTTGAGCTATATTGACTTGAAGATTTTCATTTTTGGCTGATACTTCTTTTGAACCGAAATAAAAAGATAAAAACAAACCCGTTGTTGTTACAGCAATTGTCGTCTCCCTTATTAATACATTATTAACTTTTAAAAATTTCACAACGATGGTATTTTAAATATTTTTTATTTTCCTCTTTTAAAAATCTTGTTTTCATAGAACCAGAGATGCTTAAAGTTTCAATATCTTTTTCATTTAGTCTATCTGAAATTATGATTCTACCATCATCGTCAAAAGTAATTAACCCTTTATCGAATAATTTATCAAGGTTTGGAATTAACAATAAACCGTTGAATCTATCCATTGCTTCATACACATCACAAGCTGCATAGGGTTTTATGTGCGAAGCTATCAACACTTGTGTGCTCTTGCAACCAGTAACCGAACAACATCCCCATAAATCTAACAACTCATTTCTGTACTGACCTTGTCCAATTCGAGCTTCAATTAAGCTTTTTCGCTTTTTCTTAGCTAAGGTCTGATATTCTTTGACGTTTTGTATAGAGGTAGCATCAAATTCCTCATGCCCGCTAAGAACCCATGCAAAAGAATGAGCATCAAGAAGCGAAACCTCCGAATTCATCTCATTAAGTAATAAGTTTCTTAATTTCGAAATAAGCCCATTAAATCTTTGATAATTCTCCCAAGAACATTTTTGTTTTGTTTTAAAATTCACACCTAGTTTTGAAAAACTTTCATCAAAAGTTTTTGGTGCTATAGGCAAATATTTCGAATTATCTTTGAGAAAAAACAAATATGCTAAGAGACTATACTTTTTACCTACGATTTGGATTAAACTATCAAAATTTATTTTGTCAGAACCAATCCCATTAAATAAATTAAATAGAATTTGTTCAAGTTTTGAAATAAGAGAATTATCTGCAGTATAAAATATGTGATGCGGTCTTTTATCATCACCGTACCTTGACTGCCATGGAACTAGGTTATTTACATCTATCTCAATCGCAGATATAACAGATTTAAGTATTTCTCCGGAACCTATCTGCTCACCTTGCCAACTTAAAACATCTAATTTCTTATTTGCTTCAATATGTATTTCAGTTTTATAACCTTCTGTTATTTTTAAATATGGATTTGACGAAAAAGATATAAGTTTAGAACCGCTCTTTTGCTCAACAAATTTTTTAAATTTATTAAAATATTGATAAAACAAATAAGGATCAATATCATAACTCATCAGACGATACCTCCTTGGTTAAACCTTTTAACTCAATTCTTTGAAATTCCGAAATTTTGAGGATAGAACATTTAATTCATTTTTCTTTTCTTTGATCCCATAATTACCTATATCCAGGGTTTATCATCTCTACCGGTCATATCATCCAAATAATCATAATCTTCTAGTTCTTCATCTTTTTTCTGCCATTCTTTATATTTTTTCTTCGATGATTTTCTTCTTCCTTTTTTCCAATTCGCTAAACTGCCTAAAATACCAATAATAATAAATGCAAATAGTCCCCAGGGTCCAAAAATAAGATAAATAACACCCCCTACCACTACTAAAGAAAAAAACATAAATAGAAAACTAAGGAGAGCTGTGCCAACCCCAAGAAAAACCATCGTTATAAATCCAAACAAAACAAGCACTATTAAAAGAAAAATAAATTCCATGGTTAAAAGTTATTCGATTTTATGGATAAATTGAATTGATAATTTACATGTTGGAATCATATTTCATGCCCCTTTTGAAAAGCTAACATTTCAACATGAAATGTACGCCACTGCATATGACTGAAGCATATACGATTCAGGACATTCGCCATACATTTACACAACCACGAACTATAGATAAAACCAAGCTGCTTTTGCCTGGGGGCGGAATCACCAATATACGGAAATCCATCTACCGGTTCTCCCTTGCGTCCACGTGGCCAAGGAAAAAGCAAATATTTTTTATTTATTTCATGTTTTGGAAATTGCCAAAAATTCGATATAAACCACTGAAGACCTCTGACACAGTAGGAGTCATATATAATCCAATTATCTAAATCCCACATCTCATATATTTTGGTAATTGAAGCAATCCTTCTAACACAAACTTCTCTGACATCTTCAAAGTCATTCAAGCAACCATTTGACAATCTATCTAGAACATCTAAACTGTTTTGTAAGCTACAAGCCATATCCTCGTTTACCACTTTCATATTACCCCAATCCATTATCAAATTAGCTACATCTACAAGCTTGACCCCGTCTGCTTTCTTCAACAACTCATGAAATCTAAAACGTTTGGCCTCTCCATCCTTAAAGCCTTTTCCTTCAAAATTATAATTTTTTAACAATGAATACCAGAAACCAGGTTTGATCTTTTCATAATAAAAAATCAAATTTTGAATAAACTTAAAGTTAACACTATAAAAATTACCATAATTAAAAGGAACCAGAGTATCCAAAGCCATTCTTAGTGCTCTTTTTTGTTTTAAATTTCCTCTATTTGGACATACAACCAGTAGCAAAAAGCGTAATGCTTATTGACAGGTATAATGCTGTTAAGAGGATTATTGGTTTTTAATAAAGATGTTGTCATCTTTTTAATAAAATATATTATATTTTTTAATTTTCAATTCCAGTGGCCGTTGAGCAACCTGCCCTCGATTTCCTTTTCTTTCTCCCCATTCAGTTACTTCGACTCTAAACGGTACATTATTAACTTCTAGGAAACCATTCATTTTCCTCTGAAATACTTCAGAAACATAATCATCATCTCTC
>JAGYOE010000055.1 GCA_018399755.1 Bacilli bacterium | reverse complement strand
AAGTTAAACCATTTATAATTTGTTGGGTAATAACTTCTCCAGATTCACGAGTATCTCTAGCAATAAATACTGCTTTTTGATCATGTTTAAATCTATAAAAACTTAGTCCAACATAGTAACCAATCCGTTTTTTTATTAGTGTTTTTGCTTTATCTCTAATTCCATCTGTACCAAAATATTTCATATTACCTCCTTATTCTACAGTAGCTGATTTAGCAAGGTTCCTTGGCTTATCAACATCATAATCAAGTTCAACTGCTTTATAATAAGCAATTAATTGAGCAGGAATAACAGTAACTAATGGTGATAATAAACGATGAACATCCATTAAAACAATATCATCATTTCCTTTAGAAGTATTATCTAGAGAAATAATTAAAGGCGTTCCTTCTCTAGCCTTAGCTTCTTCTAAGTTTGAACGAGTATTATTATTGATATGGTCTTGGGAAATAATTGCAATAACAGGAACATCTTTTTCAATTAAAGCCATCGTACCGTGTTTTAATTCTCCTGCAGGTATACCCATTGTATTTAAGTAAGTTATTTCTTTTAATTTTAAAGCAGCTTCTAAACAGACAAAATAATCAAGTCCTCTACCGATATAAAAACAATCATGTGAAATTATTACTTGTTCTACTATTTCAGAAATATAGTCACGTTTGTCTATAATATTTTCCATTGAAACAGCAGCCCTAGACATTTCAGACACCAGGTCTAGACTATGTTGTTTAGAAAGAGTATTAGCAAGTATAGCAAGAACTGCAATCTGTCCAACATAGGCTTTAGTAGAGGCAACAGCAATTTCTGTGCCAGCAAAGATATTTAAATATTGATCCGCTTCCCTTGCTAAGGTAGATGAACCAACATTAGTAATAGTTAAAGTTTTATAGCCTTGTTCTTTAACATTTATCAAGCACGATCTCAAGTCAGCTGTTTCGCCAGATTGAGAGATCAATACAAACATTGAATCAGGTTCAATTAAAGGCTCATTATAAGCAAATTCACTTGCAATAAATACCTCTGATGGAATTTTTGCAATCTCTTCAAAATAAACTCTTCCTATAAGCCCTGCATGATAAGATGTACCAGCAGCTAAAATATAAACCTTTTTTATATCCGTGAACATTGCTTTAATTTCAGGTGATACTTTTAATTCATTATCTACCATATACTGACTCATTATTTTTCGTATTACAGCTGGTTGTTCTGATATTTCCTTTAACATATAATGCTCATATCCAGCTTTGCCTAATTCATCAGTTACAAAATCCATTTTTTGTTTTTCTGGAACTTCTAAATCAAAACCAATTGTATCATAAAGATTAAATTTAAAGTTCCCGTTATCTCTTTTTACTATAATAAAGCTATTATCTTCTAATAAATAGTAATAATCAGCATAATTAACAAATGCTAGTACATCTGAACCTAAAACAATCCCTTTATCTGATTCTCCAATCAATAAAGGCGATTTATTTTTCACCGCATATAAAGTATCTATATTTTCAGTATCAATAATCAAAAAGGCGAATGACCCTTCTAATAAAGAGATGGTCTTTCTTATAGCTTCTTCTATCGAAAGTTTTTTAGAAAATTCTTCTACTAAATTAACGATAACTTCTGTATCAGTATCACTAATAAATTCATAATCATTTAAATACTTAAAAACTAACTCTTTATGATTATCAATGACACCATTATGAACAATAATAAATCTTTTTGACTGTGAGTAGTGAGGATGTGAGTTGTTTTGATTAGCCACTCCATGTGTTGCCCACCTCGTATGTCCTATTGCATAATGATTGTTATCGGGATAAGAGTATTGATTATATAAATTTGCTACTCTTCCTCTATCTTTATTGGTCACAAACTTCTTATTATTAGGATCATAGTAACTAATACCACATGAATCATAACCACGGTATTCAAGTCTTTCTAATCCTTTAATAATAACATCTGAAGCTTTTTGATTACCAATATATCCAACTATTCCGCACATAATTTCCTCCATCTAAATATATATATGATTATATCAAAGTTAAATTGCTAATACAATGTATATGTAAAAAAAAGGGGCTGTCGTAAAACAGCTAAATAAAGAAGAATAAAAAAAGAACAGGAAAAGCATGTAAAAATGCCTGACCTGTTCCTTTTTTTTCAAACTTATATGGTAAAATATAAGTATGAACTCTCAAGAATATTTTATAGACTTTTCAGAAGAAAGTCAACTGTTTTCGCCATATAAATATTGGCGATTTGAATTAGACCAAGATGATCCAGTGTATACGCTCATAGAAGTATTGGAGGGAATCGATTATAGTGAGTTAATGAGTATGTATACAAATATAGGACGTAAGGGTTATAATCCAATCATGATTTTTGCGGTAATAGTATACGCAAATACAAGAGCTATTAGATCAATAGATGAGATAGTAGAAATGTGTCAAAGAGATTTAGGTTTTTTATATTTAACCAAGGGTGAGAAACCAAAACGGGATGTATTCTACAATTTTATAAACAATAAAATGACAAAAACAATGAGAGATAACTTGCATTATCAATTTATAAATATATTAAGAGAAAAAGGGTATATTGGTTTAGAGAAGCTATATATCGATGGGACAAAGATAGAAGCGAACGCAAACAGATATACTTTTGTATGGAGAGGATCAGTCAATTATCATTTAGTTAATTTACTGGATAATATCAGTGAGTGCTTTAACACTTACAACGCTTGGATAAAAGAAAATCAATACGACAAAAAATACCTAGCACGAAAAGAAGAGATGTTTTATGTGGAAGGAAGCGAAAAAGCAAAAGAAATTATCGAAGAAAATCGTAAGAGAAAGAAAAAAGATAAAAAGAAATTATCAAATAATGTTATCTTAAAGATCAATAACATAGGACCATATACAATGATAAGAATGTTAGAAACACTTGATATGATTATAGACAAGGAAGGAATATCAAGGGAATCCGGACGAGGAAAAAAGAAAGAAATGGCAGTAAAGCTATATGATGACATTTACAGATACGGTTTAAGATTAATGGATTATAAAGAAAAATATGAAATTATGAAGGATGATAGAAATTCATATTCAAAGACAGATATAGATGCGACATTCATGAGAATGAAGGATGATCATATGAGAAATGGTCAATTAAAACCAGCCTATAATGTTCAAATAGGTGTCGAAAATTATTTCGTGGTTGATTACTCAGTGAGTCAAGATAGAACCGATTATAATACGCTGATTCCACTTGTTTCAAAACATATCTTAATGACCGAAGCTAATCTTCTTGAAGTTACCGCAGATAGCGGATATTGTAGCGAAAGTAATTTAAAGTTTTTAAAAGAAAACCAAATAACACCCTATATAAAAACGCAAGAGCACGAAAAACAAAAAACCAGAAAATATCACAATGATATATCAAAACATTTCAATATGAAAAGAGAAATAATAAATAATGAATATAGATATACCTGCGCTGATGGACGTTACTTAGAATACCAAGAAACAAAAAGAAGATATGGAAAAACATTTAAAGTATATGCTTGTAAGGATTGTCAGGGCTGTGGATTAAAAAGACAATGCCTTTATAATTATAGTGAAACAAAAGATAAAACAAGGAATAAAAGAATGGAAGTTAACCATGTGTGGATAGAATTAAAGAAAGAAACCAATGATAATATTCATACTGAAAAAGGTTCCGAGAATATGATTATTCGCTCCATTCAAACAGAAGGCACATTTGGCGATATGAAGTATAATGATGAGTTTAGACAATTTAATCATCGTTCGATGGATAAAGTTGAAACAGAATTATTCTTATATGTCTTTGCCAGAAACATCAATAAACTACATCGATTTAAAAATGGAAAAATTAAAGAATATAGAAAAATAATTGCATAAATATAATGTTTTGAATAAAACCATCTAAAAAGAGATTATCTCTTTTTTAAGTATGCAAAGTTTTCCACATTTTTATAAAAACACCTATAAAAAGTAAAAAACACCCCATCTTAGCTATACGCTATTTTAGGGTGTTTTATTATTTTGTCTTGAAATTATCGGTTTTTTCTATTTTCCGACAACTCC
>JAGYOE010000054.1 GCA_018399755.1 Bacilli bacterium | reverse complement strand
AATAATATGTTAGAATCAATTAAAAAATTTCCTATAGTAGATATAGTTTTAGGATCAATATTAATTATTTTAGGAATTCTTTTTGTTTTTGTTTTTCAAAATATTGGTGAAACCATTAGAGATGTAGCAATTGGGTTGATGATTTTATTAACTGTGGTGTTTTTGGTATACCCAGGATTAAAAAAACAAAAATCAAAACTAATAACAAGTTTACTTGTTCTTGAACTTATTATTGGTGTTTTAGTAAGTATTATGTTTATTTTCAATGATGGAGGTAGTCCTTCGTTATGGATTGGTTTAGTTATTTACGTTCATGGAGTTGTGGGGTTAATTGGCGGCTATTTTAGTTCAGAAAAACAAAATATGTGGCTGTTTTTCCTATATTTGTTATTTGTAACTGTTGGTGTTTATATCTTTGGTTCTCAACTAATTACAAATGATATGTTGTTATATGTTTTATTATTTTTGTTTGTGGCATCTGGTTTATTTTTCCTTATTATAGGATTATTAAATCTGAAAAAAATAAAAACAAAAAAAGTAAAAAAAGAGAAGTAGTTTTTATAATATAATTAAATATATTAATCAGCAACCACAAAATTACTGATATATTTGTGGTTGTTTTTTTTATGAATGTAATGTTAATTATGTGATATGTTAATTCTATTTATATAAGTATAACAATTAGTGAAACATAAATACTGACAAATAATTATGATAAACATTAATAATTATTAAAACAAATAATATTTTTAATAAAGCTATTGTTTTTTTATTTCTTAAAAACGCTGAAGCACCTTCTTTGATATATGAGCTTATTTCTTTTGCTTTGTATTTTCCTTAATCAAATTTATGAACTTTTCCATATAAATAAAACGCATAACCTAATGTACTTAAAGCAATACTTAAAGCAATACTTAAAGCAATACTTAAATAAATAGCTGTTACCATATGTAAAACCACCTGTTATTTTGCTTTAATTATATTTTTTTAGCTATAATTTTCAAGTAAAGCGTTTACATTAAAAATTTTATTGTTAATATTAATTATTTAAGATATAATAATATTCGAAAGTTAATAAATGTCATATATATTCGATAATAGGGTTCGAACGTTTCTACCTTGTCACCGTAAACGACAAGACTATGGCTATTATTTCAAAAGTATAAAATTTTTCTATAATTTTATTGTTTTGATATATCTAGCCCTAGTTTATAGTCTAGGGCTTTTATTATGGCGTTATTAGCTAAATTTTAATAGGAGGACGTGTAATGAAAAATTTTACTTTTAAAGTAAAAAAATTCTTTAAAATTGAAGAAAGAGATTCGACAATTACTAAAGAATTACTGGGTGGTTTGACAATTTTCTTGGCGATGGTTTATGTTTTACCTGTTAATGCTTCTGTTTTGGAAGATGCTGGTATGAATTTTGCGGCAGTATTTGCTGCGACAGCTATTGCAGCTGCAATAGCAAGTTTGATAATGGGCCTTTTTGCTAATTATCCGATTGGTTTAGCATCTGGTATGGGGGTTAATGCATTCTTCACTTATACTGTTGTATTATCATTAGGGTTTCCTTGGGAAGAAGCTTTAGCTGCCGTATTTGTTTCTGGTGTTTTATTTTTAATTATTTCTCTTTCTGGTTTGAGAGAAAAAGTAATTACCGCGATTCCAAGAAATCTTAAAATTGCTGTTGGTGCTGGAATCGGGTTTTTTATTGCTTTTATCGGTCTTAAAAATGCTGGGATAATTATTGATCAATCAGAAACATTGGTTCAACTGGGGGAACTTCAACAACCTACTGTTTTATTAGCATTGTTTGGTATTTTATTAGTTTTTGTTATTCATTCACTTAATAATAAGCTTAGTCGTTTTGCAATTATTATTTCAATATTAGTAACTGGGTTTTTAGGTGTTTTACTAGGTTTAATTTTTCCGGGTATCTCTTCTGTAATGCCAACTTTAGGAGGAGCAAATCTTGGAGGTATTGGAGATATTGGCCAAACATTTGGAAAAGCATTTACTTCATTACCGAGCTTACTTTCAAATCCAATGGCTTATGCTGTAATATTTGCATTTTTATTTGTTGATTTCTTTGATACAACTGGTACTTTGGTTGCTGTGGGTCATGACGCAGGTTTACTAAATGAAGAAGGCGAATTAATTGGTGGGAAAAAAGCATTAATAGCTGATGCAACAGGAACTATTGCTGGATCAATTCTTGGAACATCAACTGTAACATCATATATTGAGTCAACAACAGGCATTAAACAAGGTGCAAGAACAGGTTTATCTGCAACTGTTGTTGGTTTATTATTTATAGTTTCATTGTTATTTTATCCATTATTTTCTTTTGTAAGTTCTATCCCTGTTACAATAGCTGCAGGAAGTCCATTTGAATCAGTAATTTTTGTATCTCCTGCAACATCGCTTGCTTTGGTTTATGTAGGGGCTTTAATGGTTAGTCAATTAAAAGAAATTGATTGGAATGATAATGTTGCCGTAATTACCACATTCATTGTAATATTGATGATGATGTTGGCATTTTCAATTTCAGATGGGATTGCATTTGGCTTTATCTTCTACGTTTTATTGATGGTTGCTTCTAAACGAGCTAAGGAAGTCAACCCTGTTATGTATGTACTGGCAGGTTTATTTATTGTTTATTATTTAATTAAATTTATCGCATTTATTTAATCAATTTAAAAGGGAGGACTTAGTTCCCCCTTTTTTTTGAAAAAAAATATAGGAGGAAAAAATTATGAATGAAAAAATGATTTTAGATGTAGCTGATAAGCCAAAAAAAGGTCATTGGATTGCTTTAAGTTTTCAACATGTATTTGCTATGTTTGGGGCAACAATACTAGTCCCTATGTTAACAGGATTACCAATCTCTGTAGCATTGTTTGCTTCAGGGGTAGGGACATTAATTTATATCTTATGTACGAATGCAAAAGTGCCTGTTTACCTGGGTAGTTCATTTGCATATATTACAGTTGTTGCGACGGTCAGTGAATTTAGTGAAACTGGGGTTGGACATTATGCTACAGCATTAACCGGTTTGTTGGTTGTGGGTCTCATTTATGTTGTGATGTCAATTTTAATTAGATTTTTGGGTAAAGAGTGGATTCAAAAGGTTTTTCCACCGATTGTGATTGGACCGATGATTATTATCATTGGATTAAGTTTATCGGGCGTAGCAATTTCTAATTCAGGATTGATTGAAGGTGGGAATTGGAAACAGATTTTAACAGCTTTTGTATCTTTGGCAATTGTTATTTTAGTTGCTATGAAAGGAAAAAAATTTATAAAGATTATTCCTTTCTTAATTGGTATAGTTGGAGGTTATATATTTGCTTCATTAATTGGTGTCGTTGATTTTACTGAATTTATGAATGTTATAAAAGCGCCAAGTTTATGGTTTAAAATTCCTGAGTTTATGTTTTTGGGATGGGCCGATGGTAGTGCGAACTTTCTTGGAACAGAGATTACCTTTTATCAAATTAACTTTGCGGCTGTGTTAACTATTGCACCATTAGCATTTGTGACAGCAGCAGAACATATTGGTGACCATGCAGTACTTAGTAAAATAGTAGGAAAAGATTTTTTAAAAGATCCAGGCTTAGATAGAACATTATTGGGTGATGGATTAGCAACTTCTTTTGCGGCGTTAATTGGTGGTCCTGCTAATACAACTTATGGAGAAAATACGAGTGTTGTTGGTATGACAAAAGTTGCTTCAGTCTATGTGACAGGTGGTGCAGCTGTAATAGCAATATTACTTTCATTCTTTAATATTTTTACAACTTTAATATCTACAATTCCTGCTTCTGTAATGGGAGGTATATCAATTATATTGTATGGATTCATTGCTTCTAATGGATTAAAGGTATTGATTGAAAATAAAATTAATATGCGTGATTTAAGGAATCTTATTATTGTTGCGACCATGCTTGTTATAGGTCTGGGTAATTCTTTCCTGGAAATTGGAGAATTTAAGATTTATGGCATGAGTCTTGCAGCTGTTATTGGGGTTTTATTGAACTTTATTTTACCTAAAACAGTTGAAAGAAAAATTTAAATAGTTATTTAATTGTTGCATTTATTTATTACAAATACAATTGGTTTTTTTGATGCTAGTGGCGCAGATGTTTATATTTCAATTGGTGATGGCAACCCCACACTATGGGGTCAAACAC
>JAGYOE010000053.1 GCA_018399755.1 Bacilli bacterium | reverse complement strand
GCTCTTTTAGAACTTTCAGGGTTTAATTCTTCAACCATATCTTTAACTATTTTGGGTAAATCTGAACCATAGATGGGATAACCTATTGCGATCATATCATAGTTTTTTATTAAAGAATTTACATTAGAAATCTTTTCAATAGGATATAAATCAACCTGATGGTTTTTATTAATTAAGCTATTTTGAATCATTTTTGAAATTTGATAAGTATTACCGGTTCCGGAAAATTGCATTATTAATATTTTCATTTACTTTCCTTAATGAGATTTAAACCAATTAGTTATCTCTTTTAATCTTTTGACTCTAGCTTGTGGTTTGCCTCCACGTGACAATTCGTGATTTTCATCTTTAACCCAAATAATCTTTGTATCAATTTCATTAGTTTTTAAGATTGAATATAATTGTTGTGCTTGTTCAATTGGACAGCGATAATCTTTATCTGCATGAATAAACAATAACGGAGTTTTTATTTCCATCGCATATTTTATAGGTGATTGATCTAAAAGTTTTTCCATATCCTTTATTGGGTGTCCAGCAGTTTGATCATTCCCAAAATAATAACCAATATCTGAAGTTCCATAAAAAGATATCCAATTTGATATTGAGCGTTGTGTAACAGCTGCTTTAAAGCGATTGGTTTGACCTACAATCCAATTTGTCATAAAGCCACCATATGAGCCGCCTGTTACATAAAGATTATCTTTATCAATCGCTTTATAAGTATTAACTACAGTATCGGTAAAATCCATTAAATCGATAAAATCTATCGTTCCATATTTGCCACGGATATCCGCGTATTTATCCCCTTTTCCATCTGAACCTCTTGGGTTAGTATAGAAAACAAAATAACCTTCGTTAGCCCAATATTGCATTTCATGATAATAGATATTACCATATACACCTTTAGGACCACCATGAATATCCAAAATAGCAGGATATTTTTTAGTAGGTTGGTAATCTTTAGGAAATAATACTTTGCCTTTTATTTGATGATTTTCTTTCTCAACAATAACTGTTTGTGGTTTTGCGATGTAATAATTTTTTAAAACTGATTCATTTATTTTAGTAATTTGTTTAATTTTATTTTTTGAAAAATCATAATTATAAACTTCTTGTAATTTTTGTTTTTCCATAGCTATCATTATTCCCTGATACTTTAATTTAATAAAACCATCAATACTACCAGTAGTTATATATTCAGTATTGATTTTGCCGCTTAAATCTATAGATTT
Source organism: Bacilli bacterium (assembly GCA_018399755.1). GTDB lineage: Bacteria > Bacillota_I > Bacilli_A > Izemoplasmatales > Hujiaoplasmataceae > Hujiaoplasma. The sequence goes on along the minus strand of JAGYOE010000053.1, from coordinate 3,087 downwards.
TATTTCACTATGATCATCAATTGTAGTGGTAAAATAAAATTTATTATTTCTAACAAATGTTTTTTCAGATCCAAGAAAACGACAATCTGTGCCAATCGAATTTCCTAACGAAAAGCCAAATTTACTTAATAATTTTAGTTCGTGATTCTTAACAATATAAAAATCAGGGTTTTGATTCAAACCATAATCAACCATATCTTTAGCCATAACAACTAATTCATTGTTAATTTCTACTAATTGTTCAATATTATAATCATTTTTATAGTAAAGTATTTCATGTTCATCCATATCGATATCATAGGCATAAATCATTGAAGTAAATGTTTTTATATCTTCTTGAGTTTTACCGGTATAATAAATTGTTTTATTATCCTGAGATAAACTATATGTTTCACAAGCAAAATCATAAGCAAATATCCTTTTAAGTTTATTTGTTTTAATATCGTATAAAAACAATTGTTTTAATTTATTTGCGACAAATCCTTCGCCATTAAAATAATATGGTATTTCACTAATATCTTCATATAACTTGGCTTTTTTTCTTTGTTCAAGATAAGCTTCTCTTTGTTTGTTATTGCCTTCGTATAAAATATGGTCATCGGTTGTTAAATTAGCTGATAATAATATTAAATTATTATTAATACGCTTTTCTAAGTTGCATTTAATTGGCAATTCAAAAGCTAAATCTAAACTTTTTTCAGAGAGATTATATATATAAAAGCTTTGTTTAAATTTATCTTTAAGTTTATTTTCTTCGGTTTTGTTTTTTTGTAAGTTAATTAAAATTTCATTGTTATTTAAAAAGACATATTGATTATTCTTTTTAAGCTTTCTCAATTTAGTGGTTTTATTTTTCTCTCCTAAATATAGATAATGTTCATAGTGATTATCTTTGTTGTTGGCTTTTGAAACGATAAAGCCATATTTAGTTTCATCTGGTGATGCTTGTAAATTACCTAAATGATTAAACTTTAAAAACTGATCTAATTTAATTTTTTCCATATTTACCCCTTCTTCTTTTTTCTATTACAAAATCATTATATCATGAAGTGTTAAATCTATAAATCTCAGAAAAAAAATGACCAAAATTTGGTCATTAATTTTGTTTATGATTTTGACGATAATTTCTTTTGCGATTATTTTCGCCTAATATTTTCTTTCTTAGTCTTATATCTGTAGGAGTAATTTCAACTAATTCATCATCTTCAATAAATTCTAATGCTTCCTCTAAAGTAAAGCGTAAAGGATCTAAAAGTTTAATTGCATCATCAGAACCACTAGCTCTAACATTAGTTAATTTTTTATTTTTACAGGGATTTACTACTAAATCATTGCTGCGGGAATTAAATCCTACAATCATTCCTTCATATACTTCAACTGCAGGATCAACAATCATTCTGCCTCTTTCTGATAGTTGAAACAAACTATAAGCCATTGTTTTTCCACGTTCTTTTGCAATAAACACACCATTTCTTCGTTTTTCTATATTTCCAGCATATGGTTTATAAGTTTCAAAAGACTTTTCTAAAGTTCCTTCGCCTCTTGTAGTATTTATAAATTCCGAACGATAACCTATTAAGCCTCTTGTAGGGATACTAAATTCAATAATCGTATGATTGTTATTACTTCTCATTGCTAGCATTGTGCCTTTTCGTTCATTGAATTGAGTGATTATTGGCCCGACATATTGATCGGGAACATTTACTATAGCGTATTCATAGGCCTCGTATTTTTCTCCATCTATTTCACGGTAGATTACTTCAGGTTTCGAAACACTTAGTTCAAAACCTTCTCTACGCATATTTTCTAATAATATCGATAAATGTAATTCTCCGCGACCATTAACTTTATAGCCATCAGAATCTGTTAAGGGTTCTACTTCCAAACCAATATTTGTTTCTAATTCTTTTGCTAATCTTGCCCGAATTTGTCTAGTCGTTACTTTTGTACCACTTCTACCAACAAATGGTGAATCATTTACTAAGAAATTCATTGAAAGTGTTGGTTTTTCTATTTCAATCATTGGCATTGGTTCTATATGGTTTTCTTCACATAAAGTTTCGCCAATTGAAATATGATCTATTCCAGCAAAGGTTACAATATCACCTGCATAAACAACTTGTTTTTTTGCTTTAGACAATCCTTCATTAACAAATAAATTGGTTATTTTTACTTTAACAATAGATTTATCGCGTTTACTTAGGTAATATGTTTTTCCTAGTTCTACTTTTCCTCTAGTGATTCTTCCTGTACCTAACCGGCCTAAGTAATCATCATAATCTAGTTTTGATACTTGCAAAATAAGCGGTTCGTCAGAATTATCTGGATAAGGTTTAACATGGTTTAATAAAACTCTAAATAAAGGGTCTAGATTCTCACTTTTTCCTTCTATTTCATCAATTGCAATTCCTTCTTTAGCAACTCCATAAACAATTGGAAAATCTAGTTGTTCATCAGTTGCGCCCAGTTCAACAAACATATCAAAGCACATATCAACTACTTCTTTAGCTCGTTCATCTTTTTTATCTATTTTATTAATAAATACAATTGGTTTTAAACCCAAAGCTAAAGATTTTTGTAAAACAATCTTTGTTTGTGGCATTGGACCCTCTGAACTATCAACTAGTAAAAGTACAGTATCTACAGTATTCATAATTCTTTCAACTTCACTAGAAAAATCAGCATGTCCAGGTGTATCAACAATATTTATTTTTGTGCCTTCATGTTCAATAGCGCAATTTTTTGAATAGATTGTAATTCCTCTTTCACGTTCTAAATCATTACTATCCATAACTTGTTCAACTAAAGTTTCATTTTCTCTAAAGATATTGCTTTGTTGTAACAAAGCATCAACTAAGGTTGATTTACCTGCATCTACATGGGCAATAACACCAACATTTATTATATTTTTATTTCTCATTTTATCCATTCCCTTTTCTTTAACAATTAAGTTTATCACAAATATAAAAAAAGTAAAGAAAAAGACAGTGAAACTCACTGTCTTATTGATATTTATAAAGTTAAATTTTAATATCTTTTTTCAAATATAATCTCCAAGTTAAAACAATAGCTACACCGATTATTAAA
>JAGYOE010000052.1 GCA_018399755.1 Bacilli bacterium | reverse complement strand
AAAGAACTGCTACCTACGCGATATCTTATTCCTGCTTCTATAACACTTTCACGATTATCAATCACATAAACATGATCAACAATTCCTCCAACAGCATTTTCACCAACTAAATTGGCAAGTTTAGTTAAATCCGAATTTACCTGTAAAATTTCTAAATTAGGATTAACCAATCCAAGATTTTTAACAGTACCTTGATTATAAGTAAACATCGCGTAATAACTAGCTAATGGTGTATATATTGTTTCTGAACCTTGATCTTCTTCAAACATAATATCATCGTGACCAGCTAAATATAAGTTTCTAATCTCAAAACCTTGGCCATCAAAACTACCAGTAAATATATTTTCATAATTATTACTACCAGTATCTGCAAAACTATAACCGATAGGAATAAACGCTCTAGATTTCATAACTGAATAATCAATATCTTGACCTAATACATAGTCTAAAGACAATAAATAACTAACCTTGCTAGCCATTTCAGGATCACCTGATTCATAAACATTATCAAAAGAAACATCAACTGAAAATTGATATAGCTCTTCAGCCGTATCAAATCTAATGAACTGAATACCAGATAATGCATTATTAATGTCAGTAGCATCTACACTAGAAATAAAAATATTATGCAAACTATCATAAGTTATATAATCATCATTTGAAGTAAACTGTGTAGGTTCTTTTTCCCAATCATAAGTGCCATCAAAACTCATACTTTGATAATTATAACCATTATTTTCTAAATTATCCGCTTTTGATTCTGCAAAATAAGCAAAAACTCCAAAAGCAAAAAGCATAATTACAAAAGTAGTTATACTTTTTTTTACTAAATTCTTATTTAAGCCTAAGTTAAATTCCATTACCAACTACCTCCCCATGGGGGTGTATCTAAACCCCAAACATTTTGAGGACCACCATCACTTTGAACAGCTTCTATTGAAAACCCTATCTGTAATGAGTATCCTGGTCCTTTTGTTTCAAAATTTCCAGTTTCAAAATAAGAATCAACCAAGGCAATAATTAATGGTGTTGTTTCATCTATTCTTTTTACCTCATTTTCGTAGTATAAATAATTATCAAATGTCCGGTTATCATACCAATTTGAAAAATCATAGTTTAAATCTACGCCTTCCTTATATAAAACTGATAACTCATTAGTTGTTCCTGATATATCTTCGTAGATAAAGGTTAGTTGTTCATATATTTTGATTCTAAAATATGTATTAACATTACTATTAATTTCGATATATAAACGCAAATCTTCAATAAAATAATCAGCACTAGAACTAGTAATATTTACATAGTATACACCAGGTTTAGTTATATTATTAGTTTCATCAATAACTACTTCTTCTGCAAGAACTTGTCCTAAAACATCATCTTCAAAATAAACATTTATATCAACATCAACAAAACCAAATTCACCAGTAAAATCAACATTATCCTCCTGAGTAAACCAAGCATAAGAAATAAAAATAAAGGAAGTGATTATCAAGGTTAAAAAAGCTAAGGCTAAAATCAACTGATTCTTCCTTAAGACTTCTTTCATCTGAATCACTCCCTTCTTATTAATGTTTCTAAGCCGAATATATTTTTATAAACAAAAATGCCCTCGTCAACTGACAACGGCAACTGGCAACCATCTTTTGAAGGTCCTATAGTTTTGCGTCACTAACTTTCATTAGTTTTGCCTTTACAAACTAATTATATAAAAACGGGGTTATTCTGTCAATAAAATTATCATAATTAAAAGCTATTATTGCAAAATATTATATAATTTTACGCTTATATAAGTCAGTTTTATTATTTTAATGTGTTTTTATAGTGATATAAGCAATCTTTTTATTGTTTTTAAACGTAAAAAATGATATGATATATATTGCGAAATTAATACGAGGAGTGGTGAATATGAAAGGCCTGTTTACAAAAAAAGCAATCGTCATCTTTTCTGTAATTATTGCAATTGCAGGTGGAGCAATTATTTTAGGTCTATTAGTAGGAAATACAAGAATTCCTACAGTGGAAGATTCAAAACAAGTAGTCTATGAAAAAGTAGATGAAAATGGCGATGTTGTTTTTACAATCACTAAAAAAGAATTGTACGACGAAATGAAAAGAAACAATGGAATTAATCAACTATTAGCCCTTGTAGATAGAGAATTATTAAGTTCTTATATCGATGATATTTCTCAAGAAGAAATAGCTGAAAAAATTCTTATTTTAAAATATCAATCTAGCGATCAAGATGTAATCGATGAATATGATCAAGAAACAATTGATGATATGGAAGAAAATTTCCGTCGTTCAATGATTCTTTCTGGTTATTATGATGGTCAAGAAGATGAATACGCAAAATTATTAATTGCTAGAGAAAATTATGTTATCGATCAATTATATGAAGAGGGAGAAATAACTCAAGGCGAAATAGGAGATTATTACGTTAATAATTATTTCGATGATATTGATGCTATTAAAATCCGCTTTTTAAGCGCTAGTGAAGCAGAAGTTATCTTAGAAAACCATAATCTAGGTAATGTAGATGATACTTTAGGAGAATATCTTGGCTATGTTTTTAACGATGAAGATATTACTGATTCAAATAACGATGTAGCTGAGGCTTATATTGTTGATGATATCTATTATTTTGATGAAGACGGAAATATAAGAGATATGGATGAAAAAATCATCTATGAGTTAGACAATAATATTTATACCGATAGTAAAGATAACACATATACACTTGATGAAGAAAATAATCTATTAAACTCTCAAGAAAATATTATTATTGATAATACCTATATTTACAATAATTTATCTGAAGCTGAAGACAATTTAGAAACACATACAACTTACTTTAAAGTAGTAAAAAACGATAATTTTGATGAGAATGAAACTATCAAAATATATAATTATGATGGAGATTTAGTTTACACAATTGATGATGGCAAAATTTATAATCTAAGACTTGTCGATGTTACTGATTCTATTAATTTAATCATTAATAAACAATTTACTCCATATGATGAAGTTGAAGATTTTACTGTTAATAACACTAAAGAACTAACTGAACAAGAAGTATTAAATTATTATATTAAAATATATAATTATATTTATCAAGAATATCGTGAACCTTTACCAGAAAATGCAACTATTGAAGAATTAATTGCATTAGATAACGAATTCTTACAATATAGTTTTGAAGAAGTTAATGAAAATTCATCATCCCTAGCAAATTACATGTTTAATGATATTAGTGAAGTAAATGATAAAACTTATTCAGCTGAGCCAAAAAGAATTGGCGATTTCGCTTATTTAGTATATAAACTATCTGAAAGCGAAAAAGTTAATTTAGCAGATTTAGTTATGGATGATATAAAAGAAGCAATTGTAGTTCCCGAAGAAACAACTACTGATTTAGATTTAATTGCCGAGGGACCTTATGGGGCAGAAATCACTTGGGAATCAAGCGAGTCTGAAGTAATTTCAAATGATGGTGTTGTTACTATACCTGAAGAAAATGAATCTGTTGAATTAAAATATACAATAAATATTTTTGGTTCTAAAGAAACTGGCACTGTAAGAGTTGGCGTTTTAACTGAGGGTGATACTTCTACTATTGAAGAAGTCAACATCGAAGAACTTGAAAATCTAGATTCTTATTTAGATAAAAATACTTATGATGAAATATTAGACATTATTATTGATGAAAAAGTATACGGAGAAGACGCAGATAATACAATTAAAAATTATTTAGTAGACTTAAGAAAAGAAGCTAATATTGATATATTTGATTATTATTTATCATTAGATTATCATAAAGATTTTGATTCAGACTTTGATTATGAAGATAAAAGTGATAAAGCTACATTAGTTAGTTTTACAAATGTACTTACAGACAATGACCATATTGAATTTACCGCAGAAGATTTCTATCAATATGGAATGAGTAGAAATCCTAGTTTAATGATATTCTACGCAACTCAATATAAAGAAGCAATTTATTCAGATTATTTTACAAATTTATTTGGAGACCAAACAAACTTAGATAGAAATAACTCTGAACAAATGGAAAATTTAAGAAATTATATTTCATCTATTAAGAATGAATATAATCAATTATTAGGTAATCCTACTTATATGGATTTATATGAACAATATTATGGATATAATTTTGATTCATTCCAAACATATATCTATACTAGATTTAAAACAGAAAATGAAGCAATCCTTTTAGAAAACTTAGTTCTAAGTGAATTGCGAATGAATTTTATTGATGAAGCTGTCCAAAAAAACGATGCAGTAGACAATATCTATGAGATAGCCCAAGAAAATTACGAAAATTTCTTTAATTTATACGCAAAGCAAATTTTAATTTACTTCGATTTTGATGAAGATGGTGAAGTTGATGATTTCAATGAATATTATAATAATTT
>JAGYOE010000051.1 GCA_018399755.1 Bacilli bacterium | reverse complement strand
AGAAAGCCTTCCCAATTTTTGCTTTAGGATTAATATCAATTCCAGTTTCTCGATGTGCATATTCGCTCATCATTCTTGGAATTACTCTTACTCCTAAATTATCTAATTCATTAGCAATGCGATAAATCATTATCGCATAAAGACCAGGATAAGAAATAATAACTTGATCGCGGTTAAAAGCCGCAGGGTCTCCATTAAAATGCGCTTCAACATCTTGATAAATCATTTCTCTAATTTTAGGTATTTGTTTAATATAGTCTACACATAATACACAAGATTTTTCAGCTAATTGTTTATCTCTTTCTTGATCAGCTAAATATAACAAAGAATATTTAATTTGTTTTTTTAAAATCTTATGCAAGCGTTTAACAAGTTTTTTTGTGGTTTTATAGTTGCTAGTTTCACTTAAATTAGTAGTTGAAAAATACCCAGGAAAGATTAACTCCTTTGATAGTTCAATAATTTTTATTATTTCAGAATTTTGAGGAATCTTACAAGAACAATGATCTTTTTTAATCAAGACATCTTGATAAGATTTCATAATTTTATTTATTGGTTTTGTGAGTTTCATAATTCGCCTCCAAATTCATTATATCATAAAAAGAAAGTCTTACTTATCAATAAGCAAGACTAATTATAATAACAATAATTCTGGGAAAAACAATAAACCAAGTCCAATTATAAACATGATTATTCCCCCAATTAAATGAGAGTATTTAACATATTTATTGGAAATACCAGCTAGTTTTAAAGAAAAGAAAGCTATTAAAAAGATTATTAAATCATCAAGAATAAAAAAGAACACATAAACCATAATATAAGTCGTTTTAGTAAAAGCACTTATATCATGCATTGAAAGTAAAGATGTATAAAACAGCGGTAATCCAAGTGAACAAGCTAATTCAATAAAATTAACCGTAACACTAATAATTATTATTCCTATAATCGCTAGTATTAAATTATCTCTATTTACAATTTCTTTAATTTTCGTAGATAACTTTCTACGCTTATCTTCATCAGTTACTTCACAGCCAATTTCTTCCTTACGCTTTTTAAAGAAATTGTAAATACTATATAAAGCAAATACTAAGGCTAAAGCCCCAATGACTTTTTGAAATATACTGACTGTTGATAATTGTTCTACTACATGTAGCCAACTCATCATAATTAAAAAGTAAACTAAACCACTAGTTATAATAAAGGTTAAACCTAAAATTAACATTCGCTTACGGTTTTTTAAATTAATTAACAAGGCAATCATAAATACCAATACCCACATTGCGCAAGGATTTAAACCATCAATTAAACCGACAATTATAGCGCCTAGCAAAAGCGAGGTATTTTCAAGATTTATTTCTCCAAAAATTGTATCAACAATATATTTATCATCAAACTGATCTAAATCAAAATCACTATCTAAAATTACTTCATCATTTTTTAGTTTTTCTACTACATCTACAAAATCTTCATTTTGATAATATTCAATTACCTCAACTATCTTTTCATCAGAACTATAATATACCGGAAAATCAACCCCACCTATAACAATATAAGGTACAGTAACTGATTCTCTTTCAAAAATTCTTTTTACTTGACTATATAAAGCTTCATCATCATCATTTTCTAAAACATCATATTTTATTAACTCTACATTACCATATTCACTTACAAGATTTTCTAAAATAGGTGTTGCTTCTTTACAAGTTGTACAACCTTCATAATAAAAATAGTGAATATTAATAGTTTTATCAGCATTAACATTCACTGTTAATGGTAAAGATAAGATTATAAGTATTATAATTAAAGTAAAGTTTTTAATTCTTTTCATCTAAAGTATTAAATATCTCCTTAAGCTTTTTTTTCGATTTTTCACCGATAATTCTTGTTATTTCTTGGTTATTTTTATAGATAATAACTACTGGTAAAATTTTACCAATATTTAGTTCCTTAACTTCTTTATGATCTTCATCAAAGTCTAAATCTTTAACTTCATCAATATTATATTCTTTAAAGATTTTATCATAGCGATTTCGCATCACAAGACACGACATACACCAAATTGCACTAACTCTAATTATTTTCATTTTCTAACTCCTTTAAAGCCAAAATTAACTTATCAATCTCTTGTTTAGTTGTTAAGTGTGACAAGGAAATTCTAATTGAAGAAATAGCTCTTTCATAGGAACCAGTTAATTCTTTTATAGTTTTTGATATTGATTTATCTGATAAACAAGCCGAAGTTGTTGAAACATAAATATCTTTATCAGATAAATAATTTTGTAATTTTAACGCAGATAATTTAACATAAGAAAAATTAACAATTTGATTAATAGAATATTTATTTGAATTTATCACTAAATTATTTATTAAAGATAGTTTATCTATCAAGTAATTATTTATTTCCTTAATCTTTTTTAATTTAGTTTCAAAATCAGTTAAAGCAACTTCAATAGTTTTAGCTAAAGAATGAACTAAATTAGTTGGTGGTGTTCCACCTCTAAATTGAGAGACCGATTTTCCACCGTGAATAATCGGAGTTACTTTTAAACCTTTCCTAATAAATAAACCGCCAACCCCTTTAAACCCATAAAGTTTATGAGCAGAAAAAGCGATTAAATCTGCTTGAGAATAATCCAAACTCACCTTACCAATTGCTTGAGTCATATCACTATGAAAAACAATCTTAGGATAGTGCTTTAAAAGTGAAGTTAATGCCTTTAAATCTTGTAAAATACCAACTTCAGAATTAACTAGGTTTATACTAACTAAAATAGTATTTTCAGTAATTAAACTTTCTAATTCTTCTAAATCAATTCTACCACTATCATCAAACCCTACTACATCAATTACAAACCCTTGTTTTGCAAGGTAGTTAAGACAAGTTGTAACTGAAGAATGTTCAAAAGGCGTAGTGATAATATGGTTGCCAAGCGCTTTGTTTTTATAAGCAATTCCTTTTAGTGCTAAATTATTGGCTTCAGTAGCACCTGAAGTATAAATTAATTCATGAGTTTCGAGTTTTAGTTTCTCTTTAATAAACTTAGTTGATTTAGTTATATCAACTAAGGCTTTTTTCCCTAATTTATGCAATGAGTTACTATTTGCAAAATTAGTTTTATTAAATTCTAAATAATCTTCTAATACTAATCTATCAACCGGTGTGGTTGCACTATAATCTAAATATATCAAATTATCACTTCCATTATTTATATTATAACTTAAACCTTTAATTAAATAAACAAAATTCAAAAAAAAAGCAAGACCACTTGGTCTTGCTTAACTGTTATTTATTGTAATTCCCAAGTATTATCCTCATTAAGATATAAATCACCGTTTTCAGTAATTAATACTGATAATTCTTTGGCGATTAAATAATTTATCACATTAGCGTCGTTAATAAAGTCTAAATCTAAACTTATTGGATTATAAGCTGTAGTATAATCTCCTTTACCTAATTGACCAGAATTATTAAAACCAAAAACATAAACATTTTCTTCGGTAACTACCGCTGAAGAGTTATGATCAAAATTAATTCTTAAAATCGTTTCTTCAGTAGTTATATTAGCAGTTATTTCTTCTGGAGTATTTTTTTCTAAAATTTCTGTGCCTAATCCAAGTTGACCCCAGGCATTATCACCAAATACATATACGCTGCCTAAATCAGTTAAGACACCACTGTGTTCATAACCTAAATCAATATCAATTATGGTTTCATCATCACTTAAATCAAATTCATCGGTAATATCTTCTGGTAAAAGTCTTACGTCTTCAACATCAATACCAAGTTGTCCACTTTCATTAGAACCCCATGTAAATACTCTACCATTATTAGATAGAGCAATTCCATGGTTATTTCCGATTGCTACTTTAATAATTTGTTCGTTAGCTTCTAGATTGAAGTTTTCAGTAATATTACTTGCTTCATGATCCGTTTCTTCCCAAGGATTTAAACTTGCGCCATTTCCTAGTTGTCCATAAGCATTAACGCCCCAAGTAAATACTTCACCATTTTGAGAAATAACTGCGCCGTTATCTCTACCTAAAGTTAAAAAGGCAATTTTATCTTCTGCTTCTAAAGCAAAATTATCGGTAATATCTACTGGCATATTTTCATCGCCATTAGGTAAGATACCTAATTTACCATATGAATTATGCCCCCAAGTAAATACTCTACCAGTATTTGTTAAAGCCGCTCCATGATACTCACCTAAAGATACTGATTTAATAAATTCACTTTCAGCCAAGTTAAAGTTTTCAGTAATTTCTATAAAGGTTTCGCTATCTTCAAAACTACCATCACCAAGTTGACCATATAAGTTTTCACCTTTAATGAAAACATTATTATCATCATCTAAATATATCGTGTTAGCTCTATGAACAGCAACTGTAGTAACTTCTGGAGCATATTCATAAGCAGTTGTTTCATCTTCACCATTACAAGAAACAACTAAAATAACCGAAAAAATAATCATTATTCCCATTATAATCTTTTTC
>JAGYOE010000050.1 GCA_018399755.1 Bacilli bacterium | reverse complement strand
CCGGCATGATACTCAACATAATCAATTTCCCATTGTGCAGTGATAAATATATTCTTCGCTTGCATTGTTGCTGGTAGAGATAAATCCCATCCGTCAAATGTATATCCTTCTCTAACTGGATCTTCTGGCATATTTACTTCGCTTAAATCTGATCCATAATTATGGGTTGATGTTTGTAAAATCGTTCCATCAAAATCTATATACTTAACATAATATTGATTAACCGTATAGATTGCTTTGATAGTTATATCATTCGCTGGCATTGTTGCTAGTAGAGATAAATCCCATCCGTCAAATGTATATCCTTCTTTAACTGGATCTTCTGGCATATTTACCTCGTTTAAATCTGATCCATAATCATGGGTTGATGTTTGTAAAATCGTTCCATCATAATCTATATACTTAACATAATATTGATTAACCGTATAGATTGCTTTGATAGTTATATCATTCGCTGGCATTGTTGCTGGTAGAGATAAATCCCATCCGTCAAATGTATATCCTTCTTTAACTGGATCTTCTGGCATATTTACTTCGTTTAAATCTGATCCATAATCATGGATTGATGTTTGTAAAATCGTTCCATCAAAATCTTCATAACGTATTGTAAAATTTACAATATTTTCTTCAGTTATTTCTATAATTTCTTCAGTTGTTACGTTGTCACAGGCCGATAAAAAAAATAACCCTAAAAATAAAAAAAACAAACTCAATTTCTTCATTTTTTAATCTCCTCTAATTTGTAAAATTTTATAATGATTATTATAAAAAATAATCAAAATAAAAACAAGTGTATCTACTAAATTTAAATCAAAAAATTTTTAATAAGCAATCATCTTTTATACCATTTAAAGAAAAATAAATTTATTTTAACAAATATTAAAATATATTGTAACATATTGAAAATATAAAATAATTAAACATATTTTAAAAATAAAATTACATCTATAAATATTTTGACACCATTAATGTAAGAGAGATTAAATGTTTGAAGGGATTTATTTGTTAAATAAATAATACATTACGGTGTAACTAAATTAGTTGCAACATGTTATTCATTAATTATTTACTCTATCAAGCCCTCTATATCACTGGCAAAATCAGTCAAGTCAAGAATAATCATTTGATAAACTAACTTGAATAAATATTGCAATAATATGAACAAAACTGTCTAGTTAATAATCTTGATATTCTACCTACACCTGAATGACTAATTCTTGTTTCATCAACTTTTAATGATTTGGTTAAAATATATAAGACTTTTGTTTTCTTTCATCAACATCATTTTTAATAGTGTCCCAAAGCTCCACCACTATAGATTATACCAAACACAACCAAAGCTATAACTACTAAAGCTATATCCATCTTTTTTAGATTTCTAATAAAATTCATCTCATTCATACACATCTAATTATATAATTATCCAATAGTTTAAAACAAATATATGAATATGATACACTAATTTGTGATTAACAAAGAAGATTAACACCACATCTTTATTCTTAATTAACAATGAGTTAACTGACGCATGACGTCTATCACAAGTAAGTAATGAGTAGAATACCGTGTAATTAAGAATAACTCAGAATCAATACAGTCAATATTTCTCAACAAATACCATGTTCTAATTTGTTTAAAGACTAGCGTTGAATGGTTTAATTTATATAACTTTTTGTGACATTTTTTAAGGTGATGAATCTAAACATCGCCAAAAAATCTACAAGTCTAGTTAAATACTCAAATCACAGAATCCTAGTTCAAAATTTATTTAGTTTACTAAGATAAACTGAAGCGCGATATAGGTATACTGGTTTATCTACTTTATATATATTTGTTTCATTGGTTTTTTCAAAATCATTCATCCATAAATATAGATTAATTATTAAAAGTTGTTTTACAATAATAACATAGATCCACACTACACCTAAATAACCAAATAGTATCATCATAGCAACATCATGCTGTAAAAAGCCTATAGTAAGCATGGCTGGCAACACTAATATCAACAGATTAAAAGACTTAGCATCATATCCTGTACGAATTATACCAGCTTCTTTCTTATAGTATTTTAATGCTTTGTTTAAACCTTTAAAGTAACTATCTTCAACGCTTAACCCTGTATACATCATCATAAATCCATCATGAAGTCCCCGTCTAAAAAGATTAGTAATCACATTTCTACCTGTTTCCCATTTCGCGACCGCATAGATATCAATAGATCGAACACCTGATCTTGATGTCGAAACTTCGCGATTTATTGTTGAAAATTCATTGTCACCGAATCGTGGTGGTGAAAAAATAGGTTTAAGAACCATCAATAAGTAACGGAATAATATCCATAATATTACGAATGGTAAAGCTTTTAAAAAAGACATTATTCCATTAATCAAAGCACTAAAAACTCGAATACGTTTATCAATATGTTCTTGTTTTGCCATTTCTATAAGTACAAAGTTGACTAGTGTAAAAATAAAAGGAACACCCACAAAAAAAACCGTTAAACGGATAAAAAATGGTATCCAATCTAAGGCTACAACAGATTCCATTAAAACCAAATAATAATACACAGGAACGTATAAAATAAAAGCAACCAGCAACATCAAAAGCATCTTAGGACGTTTCCATATATACTTCAGTGTTTCAAACATTAATAATACGATGTTTCTTATTGTAACTAGTAACATGAACATCACCTTTCTCTTTAATAAAAATTATACTTAATTAAGTTTATCTAGAATAGACACGAAAGTTCTTATTTTCACTCATGATAAGGCCTATATGTCAAAATATTTTTCTTTACTGAATCGTATACAATATCCGAATCTATATTTGCATATTAATGGACAATTCAATCACTAAGTTCATGAATCTCTCTACGGTATTTTGGTAGTTACAGGTTATATTTATTTATTGATTTTATCATAACATGATTAATTATAAATAGCAGTTTATTTATATTCTATAATAAAAAGCACGAAAGAGTTTTGTTATGGGGTTTATAAAATCCGTTGCCCCTATTTATGATATTGCTCGTTATAACAATTTTAAATGCGATATGCTATGATTATTTTATTATATTATGTAAATCTTAATGATTTCTTTTGATATGATATTTGCGATTCAACAGTAGTACTACATACCATTATTCATAAGGAAATCAATAATATTTAAATGTTTAATTCCATTCCTCGAAAAATCAAAAGTATCACTGGAAATCACTATTTTCTCAAAATTATCATCAATTGATTCTAACCCTCTAAACTCTCTATTAATAATATCCTCATTTGCTAACAAATAGGCAATTTGTATGTATACTTTCTTATTATTCTTTTGAGCAATAAAATCAACTTCATAATCCCCGATTTTTCCTATATTCACTTCAAAACCATCAGCAATTAATTGGTTGTATACAATTGTTTCAAAACACGCACCATAATCAATTTTCTCTAAATTCAATGTATGATTTCTTAGTCCCAAATCCGCCACATAATATTTCTCTTGCCTTTTAAGAACTTTCTTTCCTTTGATATCATATCGAGAACATCTTCTTACAATTAAACTATTTAAAATTGCATCTATATACAAATATATTGTATCTGGTGTTGTATTAATTCTTTCTGATTTTAAATATCTTACAATTGATTGAGCATTAAAATCTAAACTCGTTGAATATAATACGTAATTTATAAATCTTTTTATGGTTTCAATATTTTTAGCTGATAAACTCATCAAAATGTCTTTATAAACAATTGAATCTAATATATCTATTAATAAAGCTTCTTTCTCTTTGGAATTAGAAAAATTAAATGGTTGAGGCATGCCACCAAATATAATATAGTCATTAAATACTTTCTCATCTTTAGGATCCAAACCCAAATAAGTTACATATTCCTTATAAGTAAATGGAAATATATCAAATTTTACATATCTACCAGATAATAAGGTTGCTAATTCACCTGAAAGTAAGTTTGCATTTGAACCTGTAACGAAAATAGAAACATTATAATCTACTCTTAATGAATTTAAGACTCTTTCAAATTCATTAACCATTTGAATCTCATCAAAAAATAGATAGTATTTATTCTTTATATCTAACCTTTCACTTAAATATGAGTAAAGCGTTTCAGCATTGTATAGTTTTTTGTATTTAAACGATTCAAAGTTAATAAATACTATTTGTTCAGCGCCTATTCCATCAGCCAATATCTTATCTTTAATTTGATTTAATAAAACAGATTTACCCGACCTTCTCATCCCAGTGATTACTTTTATCAAGTCCGAGTCAATAAATGGCTCAATTTTATTTAAATATTTTTCTCTTAAAAACATATTTAATCACCTCTTAATTAATCATAACATATAATTATATAAAACACAACGAAAACATTTTATACTCTTTTTTAAACAGATATTAATAATATAAACATCATTAACTCGTTTTAAATAGTTTTTGTCTATCTCTCTAATAGTACTTACTAATTTATGAAACGGGTTTCTTGTAACTTTTTTAGTTGGAACTTGTCATAAATTAATTATTTAAAATTAGTGTGTGTTAATAAAGTATAAATACAAGTATTGAAATAAAAAAACTGCAAATACAAATTATATTGAACATTTTTTTGTTTAGACAGATGATGCAGTCTACTAATTAGTTTATCCTTATTCATTAAATTACATCCATTAGATTATTAATTTTATCAGAAATACCAAATTGCTTACCGTATTCTCTTAGTTTATGATAATCTCTATCTTTATGCTTTTTATAAGATTGGATTGCTTTTCGAAAGATTTCAACACCAACCTTATCGCAAAAACGTATCAGATCACAGATAGTACGTTCCATATCATAACAAGG
>JAGYOE010000005.1 GCA_018399755.1 Bacilli bacterium | reverse complement strand
TTAATAAAGTCTTTATTAACAGTCTTTTCAAAATGGGCTCTGACAATATCTTCGCCTTTTTTATCTAATTGTAGTCGCTTAATAATAACAGAACCAATAATTGTTTTTTCACGAATAATCTTATAATCTGTTTCATTAAGGCGATCTTTATCACTATATTCATCAATGCTTAAGATATCGCGTTTATCAATATGAATTGTAGAAAACTCATATATTTCTTGACATAATTTTGATGAATAGCCAAGATAACCGCCTAATTCTCCAGCTAATTTAGCAACTCGCTTTGCTGAGTTTGCAAATTCCTTTTCAACAATATCTTCACCGCGTTGTTTATACACAGAGATAACATCAAATACATCAGATACAACAGCTTTAAAATCTTTCTCCATTGCTCTACGTTTAACTAATTCTTGTTTGCGTTTTTTATTGATATCTTCTGATATTTTTACAGTTGAATATAACCCAATCATAAATACCGCTAAAATTAAAGTCCTTAAGAAAATATCTGTTAAAATTGGTCCTTTAATATAATTCCATAGTTCTACAAAATCACTAGCATGATCATAGATTGGATACATTACTACAACATGAATAATTGTCATCGCGACAATAGTAACTTTAAAAACAACGTTTAATAATTTTGGGTCTTGATATAAAGCAATAACTACTAACGCAAAGTAAATTAAAGAATAACCAGCTTGAGTAATAGAAAAAAATCCGCCTTGTAAACTATCACCTAAAGTCAACCTTAATTTAATATAAACTGCAATAGCCATCATCAAAATATAAATACCGGAAACATATTCAGCCATCTGTTGTTTTTGTAAAGTAGTTGGTTTTTCTCTTACAATTTTTCTAATCGAACGTCCAGCAATAAACATTATTAAACCAATTATAAAGGTTACAATTAGATTAACATTTCTATCTAATCCTTCTGAACCAATTAATGTAAATAATAAGAAAACAATATTTGTAATAATTATAATGTTTCTAATAACTAAGTTTTTTCTATATAAAACACTAGTATCATCAAGAATATCAACGCCTGTTTCAAAACTAAAGCGTTTAATAAAAAAATCTTTTACTTCGTGCCATTTCTTAGCCGCTGAAGAACTTTTCATAATTTCAGTGCGCTTTTTATTTGAAGAAACTTTACTTTCATCAAACTTATTTTTAAAAGAAATCATTCTAAAAAATTCTACAATTTTATCAGAAAAAGATTTTTTTTGTTTTTTTGAAGAGACATTATTAAAATAATCATCAATTTCTTTAGAATTTTTTGATTTAGATTTCTTATTCTTCGAATTTTTATTTGTTCTAAAAAATTCATCTAAAGTCTTTTGACGATCATCCATTTAATATCCTCCCTTCATATTGCTTTAACAAAAACAATTTTATTTAAAACAATTGTGGTTCTTCGATTATACTTGGATCTTTTCTCGCTTCATTTTCATTTTCAATTTGAGCAACTCTTGTGGAAGCAGCTGCTGCTACGGCACCTACAATATCATCCAAAAATGTATGACAAGCTTTATTTTCGCCTTTGCCTTTATCGTTTAATTCATTTACAATTCCTGGTTTATTAACATCAATATCACCAAAATTAGTTTTACCTATAGTTCCATATAAACCAGCCAATTCAATTCCAAATAATTCATCGATCCCAAACATACCTAAATCTGAAGCTAAAATTGATTGGATAGGCCCTTTAAAAGCTTTTTGTTCAGTTAACCTATCTATTTCAGCTCCTAACTGTAAAATATGGAAAACATCACGCAAAGATAAAATTTTCTCTACAGAAGTTACACATTCTTGGTAAGATATATCATCCTTCCATTTTGATTGTTGTTTATAAGCTATTTTTGCTATTTCATCAACGCTTACTCCTCGAGATTCCAACATCTCTATATTCATTTCAAGCATTTCATCACGAGAAAATAAATTTTTATCTCTATTCATAATTAAACTATCCTTTCCAATTTTAATTAATTACATATTATACCACAAAAACGGCTCAATTAAAACATTTAAATGTTTTTATCTAATTTAAAAAATTGTTTTCCTATACCGTTCATAAAAGCATTTATATCCATACGTTTTTTCCCTTGAAGTTGTATTTCTTTTAAAATAATTGATCCTTCTAAACACTGGATAAATACTCCTGATTTATTTATCTTATAAATTGTTCCAGGAGTTTTATTAGTATTTTCCTCACTATATTCAGCTTTAAATATTTTTATTTTTTTATTATTGACCATAATTTCCGCTATCGGCCAAGGATACATTCCTCTAATTTTATTATAAATATCAATCGCTTTATTACAAAAATTAATTTCTTTTTCTTCTGGTTTTAAATTATAAGCAAAACTGATTTCTTCCTGATTTTGTTGTTTTGCTTCAATTTTATCATCTAATAGATCATATATTGTTTTTAGTAATAAAACTTTTCCAGTTTCAGCTAATTTTTTTTCTAGTGTTTTCACATTATCACTAAAATTAATTTTTACTTTTTCCTGAGCCAATATCAATCCTGCATCCATTTTTTTTACCATATACATTATTGTAACTCCACTATATTTATCGCCATTAATAATTGCTCTATGCATTGGCGAACCACCACGATACTTCGGTAAGAGAGAGGCGTGTACATTAATAGCTCTGTACTTTCCGTGATTCAAAACAATTTCGGGAATAATTTGACCATAAGCCGCTACTATAATAAAATCAAATTCTTCTTCAATAATTTTTTTATAATCCTTTTTTATTGATGATGGCTGAAATATTTCTAAACCTAATTCAATTGCTCTTTCTTTCACTGGCGTACCTTTAAGTTTTTGTTTTCTTCCAAAAGGCTTATCAGGTTGAGTAACTACTAAATCAACACCATATTTATCATTTAAACCATTTAATATTTCTACAGCAAAATCCATGCTTCCCATAAAACAAATTTTCATCATATCACCTATCCTACACCTGGAAATCTATCTACTCTAATTAATATATCACGTTTTTCATAACGCTTCAAAACCGCTCTTACTAAATCAATTATTTTAGGCTCATCCTTGTATTTTATTAAAATTGTAGTAGAAAAACGATTATTAATTTTTCTTACTTCTGAAGCTGGTCCAAGAATAATAGAAGATTCTTTTAAGTTTCTTCTAATCTCTTTAGCTATATTAATTCCATACAGCATTACTTTATTTATAGTTTCTCCAGAAATATTTAATTCAATCAAAAAGTAAAAAGGCGCATATCTAGCGATTCTCCTTAATCTCATCTCATGTTCATAAAACCCAATATAATCGTTTTTATAAGCATAATTTATTGCATAATGCTCGGGATTATAAGCTTGAATAATTACTTCTCCTAATGTATCTCTTCTTCCCGAGCATACAAACTTTGCATGATTAATTGAAATGTCTTTTCTGGTGCCCTAAAATCTGGGACAAACAAGTTTCCATCGGCTTGTAAAAATCCCCACCAAAGTCACTTTCGGAAAATCTAAGCCTTTGGCGATCATTTGGAGTACCTATTAAGATATCTCCCTTTTCTTGAAATTGAATGCAATAATTTTTCATGAGCATGTTTTCTTGTGGTTGTATCTGTGTCCATTCGAAGACTTTTTGCTTCAGAGATAAATTATTTAAATCATTTTCTATTTTTTTGTGTGCCACTGCCCATATATTCAATGGACTTTGACGCAATTTTCACAAATTTGTGGCACTTTACTCTTCATATGAACAATAATGACATTTAAGTGAATTTGTGTGTTTGTGATAAGTTAACGAAATGTCACAGTTTTTACATTTAAGGCATGCCCACATTCTCGACACATTAAAAGAGTGGGAATACCCTCTACGGTTGAGTGGTAAAATAACTTCTTTGGTGATTATCTAGCGCAGTTTAATTGCCTCATTAAACGCCTTGATATATCTTCAGTATGCCCTGCTTTAAACTCATCACCATATTAACAATATTTATCGTCGGCATCTTTGAAGGTTCAATGCTCTATTCTTAAGTTCTAATAGGCGATAATGACCTCTAGCAACTCTTGCATAAGATTCTATATTAGGAGTTCTTTGAACCAAGTATCGGCCAAAGCACGATGCGTTTTGAACGTTTCTTTAAAATATCATGACATAATAAGGCAAATGATCTGTTTGTTTATAAGTTGATTCATGAGATTCATCGATAATCATTAAGCCAATGTTTCTAAGGTGCAAAACATGCACTTCTTGCGCCAATGACAATTCTCGCTTCCTTACGAATAATTCTTCTCCACTCATCATATTTCTCCATTTTTGATAAGCCAGAATGTATGGTCGCGACTAAGTGTTTGAAACGACTTTTAAACCTTTGAATCATCATTGGCGTTAATGATATTTCAGGCACCAATAAAATCACGGTCTTGCCCTTTCTATGACTTCATTAATGGCTTTCATATATATCTCAGTTTACCTGAACCAGTCACACCATGTAGTAAAATCGTATGATTATTATTTAATTTTACCTTTATTTCATTAAAGACTTCTTCTTGTTCTTGGTTTAATTCAACCTCTACATGAGGGTTTATCATAAAAGGTTTCAACTTTTCTAAAAACCTCTTGATCATATATTTTTACATACCCATGTTTTTCCATGGTCTTAAGAACGGATGTCGTTATATTTACAAACGATGGTGATAATTTTTAATAAATCGGCTTTCTTTCCTCTCTCACTCAAATAATCATAAACTTGCTTTTGTTTTTGACTTAACTGACTTTTATCATTGGTTAATAATTGAACAAACCTTTTAGATAAAGACTTATTTTTCTTTTAATCTCATAGTTTTGTTTTTAAGAATCCTTTTTATATCTTTTAAAACCAAACTATAAGGTTATCATCTATTTCTTCTAAATATCTTTCATGTTGATTTAAAAAGTATGGTTTAACGAATCATGGACTGATTCTAAATCAATCACTTGAATTTTTGGCTTGTACATCACTTTTTAAAAGCGTAGGGTAAAATTGTTTCTAAAACTGATATAAGTAAATAGCCTGTTTCATTACTAATTTCTTTTTGCAAGGGTGATTAATTCTTCATTTAAATATGATTCAACATCGATGATTCTCTTTATTTCTTTTAAATCTTTATTATAATTAGAATGTTCAGTAATCTCCAAACAATAGCCCATAGCTTTTCTAGCTCCAAAAGGCACGATTACCTAGCCTATTTTTAATAAATCCAAATATTTATCAGGAATTATATAATCATAGGTTTTATCAACTTGTTTTGCTTTTACATCGACTAAAACTCTAGCTATCATAGTTAATCTCCTTTTTTTTATTATACCATTATATAGTAAACTAGAAAAGATGATTACGGAAGCAAATAATTGCAAAAACAATTAATACCCTTTATAATATTAATGTTAATATCAAACTGAAAGGAAATATTATGAAAACAAAATTAAATTTAAACAAGGAGATAGGTGTTTTTGCCTTAGGCGGTTTAGGTGAAGTCGGCAAAAATATGTATATCATTCAATATGAAGATGAACTGATAATAGTTGATTCGGGCATTTTATTCCCCGATGAATATCTTTTAGGAATTGATTACGTTATTCCAGATTACACCTATCTAATTGATAATCAAGAAAAAATTAAAGCCTTAATTATTTCTCATGGACATGAAGACCATATTGGTGGAATACCTTTTTTACTTCAACAAGTTAATATTCCAGTAATTTATGCCTCAGGTTTAAGTTATGGATTAATTCAAGCAAAACTCGAAGAAAAAGTGAACTTTCCTGTAAATCTTAAAAAATTTACTGATGGTGATGTTTTGACATTTAATAAATTAGAAGTTGACTTCTTCAGAACAAATCATTCTATTCCTGATACATTTGGTCTAAGAGTTAAAACCCCTGTTGGGTATGTTGTTCATACAGGCGATTTTAAGTTTGACTTTTCGCCTACTGGAAAAGATTCTGATTACCATAAAATGGCTAGAATCGGAGATGAAGGGGTTTTATGTTTGTTAAGTGATTCTACTAATGCTGAATTAGAAGACTTTACTACTTCAGAAAAAGTTGTATCGGAAAATATTCGTGAGATGTTTGAAGACATAGAAGGAAGAGTTATCATTGCTACTTTTGCCTCAAACATTCATAGAATCCAACAAATTATTGAAGCTAGTGTAGCTTCAAATCGTAAAATCGCTGTTTTTGGTAGATCAATGATTAGAAATATTGATGTTGGCTTTAAACTAGGATATATAAAAGCACCTAAAGGTACCTTTATTGACACTAGAAATCGATCTGCAATAAAGAAAAAAGACTTAACGATTATTTCTACTGGTTCACAAGGAGAACCTTTTGCAGCTTTAACTAGAATAGCTAATAAAAGCCATAGACAAATTACGCTTATTCCAGGAGATACAGTAATTCTTTCTTCTTCACCTATCCCTGGTAATTTAGAAAGTATTAATCGAACAATCAACCTCTTACAAAAAAATGGTGCTAACGTAATAACTCAATCACCATTTGCAGATGTTCATTCATCTGGTCATGGAGGACAAGGCGAATTAAAACTTATGCTTAAGCTTATGAAGCCGAAATTTTTCACCCCAATTCATGGTGAACATCGCATGTTAAAAGCACATCAAAAACTAGCAGTTGATACTGGAGTTAAAAAAGAAAATACTTTTATTCTAGGCAATGGCGATGTTTTATCTGTTAAGCCAAATAAAGCTTATATTAAAGCTAAAGTTAAAACTGGAGATGTATATGTTGATAGCGAAAGCATTGGCGAAGTAGGTTCTTTAGTTCTTAAAGACCGAAGAGAATTATCTGAAGATGGATTATTATCAGTAATTTTAACGATTAGTCAAAAAAAATACGAAGTTATCTGCACACCAAATATCGTTTCAAAAGGTTTTATCTTTGTCAAAGATAATAAGAAAATGATTAAAGACATGCAAAATATAGTTCTCGAATCTGCGAAAAAATATCTTAACCCAAAAAATAAAAAATTAAATATAAATGGAATTAAAAATGATATTGCTAAAAGCTTAAAAAAATACATAAAAACTGAAACAAATCGCGAACCAATGATTATGCCTGTTGTTATGATTTTATAAACTACAAAAAAGATGAATTCAAAATTCATCTTTTTTTTTATGCAATATTAACTTTTAATTTATGATTACATACATCCTTAAAACTATAAAATACCTCTTTTGTTACAAGAGCATCTTCTAAAGCATCATGTTTTTGATTATTTAAAGCTGTTATCTTAGAGTAACTATTAAAAGCATTAAATAAACCTAAATCGTTTTTTAAGCGGAAATATGTTTTGTGTAAACTTAATAAATCAACAAACTGCATATCATCAATAAAATTATCAAGTTGATAAATTTTATTTAGTTTTGCCAGTTCAAATTTATCATTTTTACCCCAAACATAAATTATCGGTTCATAAGCTATATTAATTTCTTTTAAAAGTTTGTAAAGCGTTAGATAATCAATACCTCCATCAACATTCTTTTGATTTAACTCCAAAAAACGTAATGTTCGTTTAGATATTTTAGGGAAGAGCTTTGGTTTAATAAAACTATTATATTTTTTTATTATATTTCCATATTCGTCAGTTAAAACAAAGCCTACTTGAATTATTTCAGAAATAAAATTTTCATAATTATGATATGGTGGCATGGACATTTCAAAATCAATGAATAAGCGATTGCGTTTTTGATTGACTAATTTTTTAATTTCACTTTTAATCATTGAAATATCATAAAAAATTTTCGGTTTGTTTTTATTGGGTGATAATACTTTATCAATACTAATAACATTTTGTACTTTTATTCCCTTATATAATCTATAATTAGGCTTAACTTTTAGAAACACGTAAATATTTTTATGGAAATAATCCATAAACTGGCGGAACATACCTTTACTCATATAATAATAATATAGTCTTTTTTTGCTAGAAATAGCGATTATCCTTTTGTTTTCAATTACCTTATAAATACTTCCATTTACATTTTCTGTCATTTATTATCATCTTTCTTAGTTAAATTATAATTACTTAAAGCTAGGTATATATTATCAATTGCCTTTTCGGATATGCTCATAGCTTGTAATTCTTTTTTTGGAGCGTTTTTAATATTTTCTAAATTTTTATATTTTTTTAAGAGTTTATTTTTTGTTACTTTTCCCACTTTTGGTATTGTATCTAATATAGAAGCGTAAATTTGTTTTCCAGCAATGTTACGTTGATAACTTATTGCAAATCTATGAACTTCTTCTTGAATTTTATAGAGAAGCGAATATAAATTAGAACGTTTATCTAATTTTATTTCTGCTTCTGAGTCTGTAATAATTGCTTCAGTTTTATGACGCTTATTTTTCTTTAAACCTATAACACTTATATCTAAATTTAACTCGTTTAAAACCGCTTTAGCAGCTCGTTGTTGAGCTAAACCACCATCAACGATAATTAAGTCGGGTTTTTCTAAATCATCTCTAAGGACTGAAAAATAGCGGCGATAAATTACTTCTTTCATTAAATGATAATCATCATTAGTATTTACAGTTTTAATTCTATATTTTCGATATTCGTTTTTATCAGGTAAGCCATTAATAAATACCACCATAGCAGATACTAAATTTTGCCCAGAGATATTAGAATTATCGAATGCATCAATTCTTGTTATTGTATTTAGTTTTAATAAATCTTCCAATTCTTTTAGAGCGTGAATTGTTTTATTTTCTTTATTTAAGTATGCTTGAAGATTATTATTTAAATGTGCTTTTGCATTTTCATAAGCAATATCTAATAAATGAATTTTTTTGCCTCGCTGAGGGACATGAATAATATTATTAAAAACCACCGGAAATAAATCATAATCATAACCTTTAGGTAATAATATTTCATTAGGTAGAGGTTGTTTTTCATAAAATTGCGCTAAATATGTCAAAAGAATCTCTTCTTTGTTGCCATAATAAGCAAATATCTTGGATTTTGAAAATAAAACTCTTCCTTGTCGCATAAACAATATATTTATTGATATATAATTGTCATAACTAACAAAGTTGATAATATCCCGATCCTTATTATCATTAAAAATAACTTGTTGTTTTTCTGTGGTTTTTTCAATAGCTGTAATTAAATCACGATATTCTTTGGCTTTTTCAAATTCTAATTTATTTGAATACTTTTGCATTTTATTTCTGTACTCATTAATAAATGTTTTTGTATTTCCGTGTAAAAAACTTCTTACTTGTTTAACAAGATTTTGATAAGTTTTTTTATCTACTGGATATTCACAAGGTCCTAAACATTGATTTATATGATAGTATAAACATACCTTTTTTGGAAAAGTTGAACATTTTCTAAAAGGAAATATTGAATCTAATAGTCTTACAACTTCATTTGCATATGTTGCGTTAGGATATGGGCCAAAAACATTTTTTTTATTTTTATTCACATTTCTTGTTACTCTAATAATTGGATGTTTCTCATCAGTAATTTCAATATATGGATAAGTTTTATTATCTGTTAATTGAATATTATATTTAGGCATATATTTTTTTATTTGTGATAACTCTAATAAGAAAGCTTCTTTTTCTGTTTTTGTTATAACATAACTAAAATCTTCTATTTCTCTAATTAACCTGGTCGTTTTATCATCATGAGCACCAACAAAATAAGAACTTACACGTTTTTTTAAGTTCTTAGCTTTCCCTACGTAGATAATTCTGTTGTTATTATCAAGCATTTGATAAGTTCCAGGCTTAGATGGTAGAGTATTTAGTTTTTCTTGTATTTTTTTATTCATCGTCTATAATTATACCAAAAAATCAATTTCTTTCAATAAAATAAAACTCTAGCTAAGCTAGAGTTTATTTGATATTTCTAATAATTTCATCAACTCTTTTACCAGTTTCATATGACTTATCATATTTAAAAACTAATTCAGGAACCTTTCGCATATTTACCCGTTTAGCAATTTGATTTTTAATGTAGCCATTTGCTCTTTCTAATGCTTTTTTGGTGTTTTCGATAACATTTTCATTGCCATAAATAGTGTAATATGCATACATATATGATAATTCATTTGTTATTTTAACATCAGTTATGGTAATAAACCCTAAGTTGTCTTTTATATCATTTTGAATGATATCACTTAAAACTCTTTGTACATCTGTTTCTAAATGTTTTACATTAGCCATTATTCTACCTCTTTCATTGCTGATACTTCGATAGAATCTCCTACTTTTAAATCGTTATAGTTTTCTATAGTTACTCCACATTCAAAACCTTGTCTTACTTCTTTTACATCATCTTGGAATCTTTTTAGAGATCCTATTTTTCCTTCATAAATGATTTTCCCGTTTCTAACTATTTTAGCTAGAGTATTTCTTCTAACAACACCATTGGTTACCATACAGCCAGCAATAGTTCCTACTTTGGAAACAGAATATGTTTCCCTAACTTCTAATTCACCAATAATTTGTTCTTCAAATACTGGATCTAATAGCCCTTTCATAGCTGCTTCAATATCGTCTAAAGCTTCATATATTACTCGATATGTTCTTATCTCGACACCTTTTTCATTAGCTATACCTCTTACAGAAGCAGGTACGCCTACACCAAACCCAATGATAATAGCATTAGATGCTTCGGCTAAAAGAATATCTCTATCAGTTATAGCTCCTACACCAGTACCAACTATTTCAATTTTTATCCCTTCAACTTCAATTTTATTAATTGAGCCTTTAAATGCTTCAATTGAACCTTGAACATCAGCCTTAATAATTAAAGCTAGTTCTTTTGTATCGCCACTTGCTTTACTAAAGAAATCTTCTAAGGAAATCGTTTCTTTTCCACGATGTTCTTTTTCAAACATACGATCGTGTCTTTCGTCAGCTATGTCTTTTACAGTTTTTTCATCATCAAAAACCTTAAATGGATCTCCAGCTTGAGGAACGTCATCTAAACCAATAATCTCTACAGCTTGTCCTGGTTTTGCTTCTTTAACTTGTTCGCCTAAATCATTTGTCATCGCTCTAACTTTTCCATAAGTTGAACCAACAGCAAAATAATCTTGAACCTTTAAAGTTCCGTTATTTACCAAAATAGTAGCTACAGGGCCTCTACCTTTATCTAATCTTGCTTCAATAACTGTCCCTGAAGCTTCGCGTTTTGGATTCGCTTTTAACTCTTTCATTTCAGCAACAACTTGAATAGTTTCTAATAATTCATCAATACCTTCGTTTTTAAGTGCAGATATTTCCACAAACGGAACCTCACCGCCCCAATCATCAGGCAATAATCCTAAATCAGCTAATTGTTGTTTTACTCGATCAGGATTAGCTCCTGGAACGTCCATTTTATTAACCGCAACAATTATATCGCATTTACTTGCTTTAGCATGGTCGATAGCTTCTCTAGTTTGAGGCATAACACCATCATCTGCCGCAACAACTAATACAACAATATCAGTAATTCTAGCTCCTCGAGCGCGCATTTCAGTAAATGCTGCATGACCAGGTGTATCGATAAAGGTAATTTTTTTACCATTCTTTTCTACCTGGTATGCACCGATATGTTGTGTAATTCCTCCAGCTTCAGTTGAAACAACTCTAGTATGTCTAATAGTATCTAATAAAGTAGTTTTACCATGATCAACATGGCCCATTATTGTTACAACAGCTGGTCTTAATACTAAGTTCTCAGGGTTGTCTTTATCTTTCATTTCTTCAAATCTTGTAACATCTGTAACAACTTCGTCTTTAAATTCCATGTTGAATTCCATAGCTAAAAGTTCTGCGTTTTCACGATTTAGAACTTGATTTTTTGAAGCCATTACTTTTAAAAACATTAATTTTTTTATTACATCGGTAACTGGTTTTTTTGCCTGTTCAGCAAAATCACTAACAGTCATTCCATCACGATAATAAATCACCTTAGGTGATGTCTTTTTCTTATTTTGGTTTTTCTTGTTTTTTGATTCTCTTTTTGACATATAGCCACCTCTTTCTTAAATCTTATAATAAATCCATTATCTTTTTGGCAAAACCTTTATCTGTAATCGCAACAACCTTGCGATTAATTTTACCAATAGCATTGCTTAATTCCTCTGTTGAAAAATCTTCAATAACGAATATATTGTAAAAATTTGCTTTATCTTTAATTCTTTTAGTTGTGTTTTTACCCGCATCACTTGCTAGAAAAACGAGTTTTGCTTTATTGTTTTTAATTTTTTCTAATGCAAAATTTTCTCCGCTAACAAGCCGATTAGCTCTTTGACATAAGCCAATTAATGAAAGGATTTTAGTTTTCATTTTCTAATACTTTAAATAGTTCATTAAATATTTCATCTTTAACCTCTATATTAAGATGTCTTGATAAAATATTTTTCTCTTTAGCTTTTTTAATTACAGTTTTCGTTTTTGACAAATAAACTCCCCTGCCATTAGCTTTACCAGTTTTATCATAAATAACATTTCCTTCAGGAGTGCGTACAACTCTTAGAAGTTCCTTTTTAGGAAATCTTTCATTTGTTACAACACATTTTCTCATCGAGATTTTTTTTGGCTTTTTCATCTTAATCACCTAGAAATCAATACCTTGACTTAAAGCATCTGATTCAGCTTTAATATCTATTTTCCAACCAGAAGATTGTACAGCTAATCTTGCGTTTTGTCCTCTTTTTCCAATTGCTAATGATAGTTGATCATCTGGAACAACAACAAGCGCCGATTTTTCTTTTTCATCATATTTAACCGCCAAAGTTCTTGCTGGTTGTAAACTATTAGAAATTAACTCTTCTGGATTTTCACTGTATTTATAAATATCTATTTTTTCGCCGTTTAATCCATCTATAACATGTTTAATTCTCATTCCACTTTTACCTAAACAAGCTCCTACTGGATCAACATTAGGATCATTAGTTTGTACACAAACTTTACATCTATCGCCAGGATCCCTTGCTAAACCATATATTTCAATAACTCCCTCAGATAATTCTGGAATTTCATTTTCCATTAAACGAATTACTAAATTCCTGTCAGTTCTAGAAACATATACTTTTGGACCTTTTGTTGTTTTCTCTACTTTAGTAATATAAACACTTACTTTACTACCAACAATTAAGTCCGAACTTAATAAATCTCTTGTTGGAATTGAGGTTTCAGTATCATGACCAAGATATAATGTCGCAAAATCATTTTTAATTTTAATCACTTCGGCTATTACCATTTCTCCTGTACGTTCAAAAAAGTACTCGTAGTTTTTATCTCTTTCTAATTGTTTTAAACCTTGAGTTAACATTTGTTTCGCGCTAGAAGCAGCTAAACGACCAAAGTTTTTAGGTGTAATCTTTTGTTTAATTACATCTCCTACTTTTGCAGTTTTTTTAAGTTTTTTTGCTTCTTCTAAAGATATTTGTTCTCCGGGTTCACTTAAAGGATCTACTTCAGATACTACAAGCGACTTTGATACTAAATCAATTTCAGCTTTTTCTTCATTAAAAACAACTTCTGCATTTGTTTTTCCATCATAAGCTTTCTTATAAGCGTTTAATAAACCTTTTCCAAAAACATCTAATATTTCTTCTTTGGAAATATTTCTTTCGCTTGCTAAATTATCTAATGCTTTAAAAAATTCTTTACTAATCATTTTTTTCTCCTAAAATCTACTGCTAATCTTATCAAATTAACATCTATATAATTTATTTTAATTTTTTTATTCTTAACTAATAGGGTTAGAACAGTTCCATCGAAGTTGATTAAATCTCCTTCTAAATTCTGATTAAATGTCTCAACATGCACTAAACGGTTAATCGCATGTTTAATTGCCGCTTCAGAACGCAACTCGCGCTCAGCTCCTGGCGAAGAAACCTCCAACATATAACTGCCTTCAAAAGGATCTAAATCATCAATAAAAGGATTGATTAGTTTAGTTACTTCAACAATATTATCCATAGTAACACCTTCAGGTTTATCAATATATATCCTTAGTATTTTATCTTTATTTTCTTTAACAATCTTTAAATCATATAGTGAATAATTAATTGACTTTAAAAAACTATCAACTTCACTTTTTAATTTGCTTATTTCCATTATCTCGCTCCTTCCAATAAAAATGAGAGGGGACGACCCTCTCACGCTACCTTATGCTAGAAATAGTATATCACAAGCATTTATCAAATTCAAGAAAATTATTCTTTTGTTTTAACATTTATTACAATATCTTGATAGCTTGGATGTTTCTTAAACCAACTAATTGCATATGGACAAGATGCAATTATTTTTTTGTTATTATCCTTTATATAATTATATGCTTTTAACATTATCTCTGAAGCAATTCCTTGACCTCTTAATTTTTTGTTAACATATACATGATTAATCTTAACAACTTCTTTTTCATTTTTAGGAAAAGTAACTTCAGTTAATAATTCTCCATTGTCATCTTTTGAATAAATTCGGTTTTTTTCATAAATAAATTCCATTTTATTCCTCCGTTTTTAAATCATACATTAATATGCTTCCAGCTATAGAAACGTTTAATGATTCCATTTTTCCCATTCTAATTTTAACATCATCATTAGCTAGAGATATTATATTATCTCTAACACCGCTACCTTCATTCCCCAAAATTAGTCCGACTTTTTTAGAATTAATCTTAAAATTCTTTAAATAATTATTACTATTAAGATTAGTAGCTAAAAAGTAATAATCTTTATTCTTTTGTATAAAAGCACTTATTTCTTCATTAATAACGTTAATACGAAAAATCGCGCCTTGAGTAGCTCGAATAACCTTAGGGTTATAGATATCAACGCATTGGTCTAAAATAATTGTATGATAGCCAAATGCAATAGCTGATCTTATCAACGTACCAATATTACCGGGATCTTGTATTCTATCTAGTAAAAGAATTTTGTTTGTTAATTTATTTAGCTTATGTATTTTACAAATACCAACAATTCCTTGATTGTTTTTTACAGTGGATAGTTTAGCAATAATTTGATTATTAACTTGATAATTTTCAATATCATTATATGGATTCTTATCGCTATAAAAAATTGTTTTTAATACCCCCGCTTGATAAGCTTCTTCAATTAGATGATATCCTTCGACTAAAAATTCATCATATAATTGACGATATTTTTTTTGCTTTAATTTATTAGTTTCAATTATTTTTTTATTATTAAGCGAATTTATTATGTTCATAGAACACCTCTAATCATCTTATGGTAATTTTTATTCAAAATAAATCAACACTATGAAATTCATCATTTATTATCCGATAAAATTCACCACTACTGCTTAATAAATTACTCAGTTAATTCTAAAAATAATTCAATGTCTTTCTTTAGCAATTCCAATGAACTTTCCCAGAAAGCTTTATGAGTTACATCAATTCCAGCTAGTTTAGCAACGTCTTCAACCTTCATTTTGCCAGTAGCTCGCAATAACTTATTATAAACACCTTTAAAACCTTCTTTGTCTTCTAAATATTTTGCATATAAGCCTTTAGCAAATAACAATCCATATGTATAAGGGAAATTATAATAACTTAAACCTCCAGAATAGTAATGTGGTTTACATACCCACATATATGGATGCAATAAATCTTTATTTAATCCATCTCCATAAGTTTGTAATTGAGCATCAAGCATTAGATCTTTTAATTCTGAAGCATCAAAAACTGTTTTTTCTCTACCCTCAAACACACTCTTTTCAAAAATAAACCTAGACATAATATCAATTACAACTTGTGTATAATCTTGTATTGATGATTCTAATAAAAAAATTTTTTCTGCTTCTGATTTAACATCTTTTATCGCCGCATTGTTTACAATTGTTTCACAGAATGTTGAAGCGGTTTCCGCTACAGGCATTGTGTAGTTACTGTTAATGCTAGTTTCATCAAAAATAACATCGCCATGAAAAGCATGTCCAAGTTCATGAGATAGAGTAATCATATCTGAAAATGAGCCAGTAAAATTAGTCATTACTCGACTTTCTTTTATTGCGTGCATATTAGCACAAAATGCCCCACCGCGTTTTCCTTTTCTAGGTGTGTAATCAACCCATTCTTCTGTAAAAGCACGTTTAGCTAAATCGTGTAATCTCGGTGAAAAAGTTTTAAAGTTTTTTAGAATATAATCATTTGCTTCTTCGATTGTAAAAGTTGTATTATTCTTTCCAATTGGCGCAAACAAATCATAAAAAGGTAATCCCGATTTATGACCTAATAATTTAGCTTTTCTTTTTAAATATTTTCTAAAAATATTATAGTATTCTTTTACAGCTAATTGCATAGCTTCTAATGTAACTTTTGACATTCTGCTATTTTCCAAAGCTTGTTCTAGAGGTGAATTAAAACCTCTTGCTTTAGAAATAGTATTTACTTCTCCCTTAATAGAATTTAGGGAATAAGCAATTGAATCTTCAATTTTTTCATAAGCTTTTAATTCTGCTTCATAAGCTTTTTTTCTAACTTTTGGGTCTTTATCTGTAGCTAAATTTCTAACCTCTGATAAAGTAATTGTTTTACCATCATATTCAACATCTAGAGTTGAAGTTAATAATGATTGTAATCTCCCCCAAGCTGATGAACCAGTTTGGCGTAATTTAGCAATCATTATTTCCAAGTTGGTTTCCAGTAAATGCGAAGCTTTGGTTTTTAACTCATTTAAATAAAATTTATGTTCTTTTAATAAATCACTATTTTCAATATCTTCTTTTAAATTAGGATAGTCTTTAAGCCATTTAATAAATAAAGTATTTATTTTTGTAAGTTGAGTTAATTTGTCTTGCAATAAATTTACCATTTTATTTGCTTCTTGATTTGTACTTTCAACCGCTGTTGTTAGTGAAGCGAAATGATATAATTTATCAACTAATTCATTTAGTGCTAGTTCGTTTTTTAAATAACGCTCTAACTTCTTTATGCTTTTATCATAATTATTAAAATCAACGGCTTGAGAATTAACTTCTAATATTAACTGATCTAATTTTTCTAAATCTGCTTTATATTTCGCATCATCAAACCCTAAATATAATTTCTTTAAACTCCAATTTTTCATTTTCTTTCCTCCATATTTAATATATAATCTAATTTTGTTAATTTATAAATTATTGCTGGTTTATATCCATAATCTTGAGATTTGTAATTGATTTCTTTTATCGGTTTAAATTTAAATTTTTCAATAATTTTTTTTGATGGTATATTTTCTAAAAAATGACCGGTAAAGACCTCATCAAGTTTTAATTCTAGAAAACAATAATCAATTATTTTTATCAAGGCTTCAGTCATTAACCCTTGTTTTTGATAATCAGGGTTTAAGACAAATCCTATTTCATTAACATTATTTAAGTCAGCTATTATCGTATTATGAATACCAATTGAACCTATAACTTTTTTATCCGCTTTATGATAAATTGCATATACTTCTTCTTTTTCAATAAATCCCGATAAAATTTTTCTTGTTTCTGTCTTATTTTTATGGGGTCTCCAACCAGCTTTTGGCCCAACATCATCTCTTTTAGCATAAGCATAAAGATTGTTAATATCTTCAAACTTAAACCTACGCAAAATTAACCTATTGGTTTCTAATCTCTTCATTTAAAGCTTCCTTTACGGTGAAACCTTTATCAATAATATTATATTTCTTTCTAGCATTAATAACAATATTAATTGTATCCTGGTATGTTTTCAAAAGCACTTCTTCATAGTCAATATTTTCTTCAATACTCTCAGCCCTTTTAACTGTAGGTTTTATTACCGGATTTTTTGGGACATATACTGTACAACAATCTGAAAAGGCTCTGTTGGAAATATCTAAAGTATCAATTTTTCTTGCTAAACTAATAATATCGCTTTTATCGTAAGTTGATAATGGTCTTATAATTAATGTTGAAACTACATCCTGTGCGGTAATTAAACTTTCTAAAGTTTGCGAGGCAACCTGTCCAATTGAATCACCTGAGATTATTGCTTTGTGATTATTTGCTTTGGCAATTTTATCAGCTATTCGATACATCATTCTTCGCATGATAGTAATAATATATGGTTCATCGACTTCTTTTAAAATTAGTTCATGTAATTCTCTAAATGGCACTAAATGAAGTTTGATTTTTGTTCCATTAGCATATTTAGCTAATCTTTTAGTTAAATCTAAAACTTTTTGAACCGATTCAATCGGGGTTAAAGGGGTTGATTCAAAATGAATACACTCTATCTCTAAACCAGTATTCATCGCTAAATAAGCACTAACAGGCGAGTCTATTCCCCCGCTTATCATAACTAAAGCTCTTCCACCAATCGAAGTTGGAAAACCGCCTAATCCAGGTATTTTATCTAAATATATATAAGTTTTATCATTTCTTGCTTCTACATATAATGTTTTTTCTGGATTATGAACATCTACAATTAAGTTATCTGCTTTTCTTAATATTCTTTTGCTTAATAAATTGGATATTTCTAAAGAAGTATATTTAATAGTCTTATCAGCTCGTTTAGTTTCAATCTTAAAAGTAGTAGGTTTTTGTATTTCTTTTTTGATAATTTCTAAAGCTGCATTGGCAATTTCATCTAAATCAAATGCTACAGCCTTTACTTTACTATATGAAGATAATCCTGAAATATAGTTTAATCTATCAATAATATCTTCAGTTTTTTCATTCTTTATTTTAATGAAAATTAAATCATGTTGAAAATTTATCTCAATATCTAATCCATATAGTTTATGAACTATTTGATTATTAATGTTTCTGCGGAAAATATGTTGATTTTTGCCTTTTAAAATTAAATCACCGTATTTTATCATTATATAGTCATACATAGTATTCTCCTCCATTAATAATATTTTAACATAATTATTGATAATTATTTAATAATAAATTATAATATTGGATTAAAGGGGTATGATATGGATAAGATTACAATAATTGAATATTTAAGTTTATATTTAGATAAAAAATATACTAATATAACCAATATGGCAAATTTCGTCGCGATTATTAAAGAAATGATAGAAGGTCTTAATTGGGTTGGTTTTTATTTACTAAATGAAAATGAGTTATATCTAGGTCCTTTTCAAGGAAAAGCGGCAGTTCAAACTATTCCTTTAGGTGAAGGAGTTTGTGGTATAGCAGCAAAAAAGGAAGAAATTATGGTCATTGATGATGTTCATAGCTTTAAAGAACACATTGCTTGTGATGAAGCATCAAACTCTGAAGTGGTTCTTCCACTAATTAAAGATAATAAATTAATTGGTGTCTTAGATGTTGATTCACCCAGAGAAAATTTCTTTAATAAATCGTTAGTAAAACAACTTGAATCAGCCGTTAATTATTATTTGACAATTCATAACCTATAATGTATAATACTTTGTGCGCATGTAATAAAAAGCAGTTGTTTTAGTTTAATTTAGATGTTGATTATTCCATTATTTTAGGGTTGTTAGTATTGTTAACTGCTTAACAAGAAACCATCAAAATAATCAACCTAAGTTATAATAAAGCTCCTCAATTACAGTGTAAATAATTTAAAAAGGAGGATCATATATGTCAAGATTTACAGGTTCAACATGGAAAAAAAGTCGTCGTTTAGATTACTCTTTATCTGAAACTGGTAAAGAATTAAATAAACGTAATTATCCACCAGGTCAACACGGACAAAAAAGACGCCGTAAACTATCAGAATACGGACTTCAGTTACAAGAGAAACAACGTGTTCGCTTCGCTTATGGTGTAAATGAAAGACAATTCCATAAAACATTTAATGAAGCTAAAAAAATGCAAGGTAAACAAGGCGAAAACTTTTTATTCTTATTAGAATCAAGATTAGACAATCTAGTTTACCGTTCAGGATTTGGTAGAACTAGACAACAAGCAAGACAACTTGTTAACCATGGCCATATTTTATTAGATGGAAAGAAAGCAACAATACCATCAATTAGAGTTAAACCAGGTCAAAAAATTTCTATAAAAGAGAAATCAAAAGATCTAGTTATTATCAAAGATGCTTTAGAAGCATTAGTTGGTCGTCAAGAGTATATTGACTTTGACGATGAAAACTTAGTAGCTATTTATACGCGTTTCCCAGAAAGAAGTGAAATATTACCTGAAATTCAAGAAAATCTAATTGTTGAGTTATACAACAAATAATATTAAATAAAACCGAGACATATTTTAAATTGTCTCGGTTTTTTTATTTAAATGTTTTTATTAATTAACTTTAAAGGTGCATTTGCCATCTTAATAAACTTTTCAGGATCTAAAGAAGCACCTCCGATTAAAGCACCATCAATATTTTCTTGAGCAATTAACTCATCAATATTTTCTGGTTTAACAGAACCGCCATATTGAATTCTAATATCTCCAGCGACTACATCGCCATAGAGGTTTTTGATAATATCGCGAATAAATCCACAAGCTTCATCTGCTTGTTTAGCCGTTGCAGTTTTCCCAGTACCAATAGCCCAAATCGGCTCATAAGCAATTACTATATTTTTCATATCTATCGCGCTTATATCTTTAAAAGCCTTCTTAACTTGTTTTTCGAGTAGTTTATTAGTATTTCCTTTTTCACGATCTGACAAATTTTCTCCAACACAAACAATCGGCAATAAATCATTTCTTATTGCTGCTTTTATTTTTTTATTAACATCTTCATCAGTTTCTGAAAAATGTTGTCTTCTTTCACTATGACCAATAAGCACGTAATCAACATTATACGATTTTAATAAAGGTCCAGAAATTTCTCCTGTATAAGCGCCTTCATCCTCATAATATAGATTTTGAGCTCCGATTTTCAATTCTTCACCTTGTCTTGTAATTAAACATCTTAACATCGGAGCTTGAGGAAAAATCACTGTATCAACTAATTCATTATCAGGCATATCTTCTGATACTTTTAAAACAAAAAATAATGCTTCATCCCTAGTTTTAAACATTTTCCAGTTTGCTGCAATAATTGGTTTTCTCATAAAATCATCCTTTAAAATAAATTTTTAACAATCACAATTTGAATCGTCACAATCACAATCAACTGAATCATCAATTGATTCAATACCAGGCAGTTCTTTTCCTTCTAAAAACTGAAGTGAAGCTCCACCACCTGTAGATATATGGGTAAAATCATCTTTATACCCCATTTGAATAGCTGCAGCTGCAGAATCGCCACCACCAATAATAGTTTTTGTGTTTTTCATTTTTGCCAAAATCTCACATACTGCTTTTGTACCTTTAGCAAAGTTTTCAAATTCAAAAACCCCTACTGGTCCATTCCAAACTACTGTCTTAGCCCCTTTAAGATGCTTTTTAAATTGTTTTATTGTATCAGGGCCTATATCCATACCTGTTTCATTTGGTTTTATATTCTTATATTTTGTTACTCGATAATCAGCGTCTTCAGAAAATTCTTCTGCTACTACAATATCGACTGGTAAAATTAATTTACCTTCTGAATTATCAATTAAAGATTTAGCTAAATCTAATTTATCATTCTCAACAATCGAATCACCGATATTATAACCTAAAGCTTTCATAAAAGTATATGCCATTCCGCCACCAATTAATACTTTATCAGATATTTTAAGTAAATTCTCTATAACACCAATTTTATCTGAAACTTTTGCGCCTCCTAAGATTGCTATAAAAGGTTTTTCTGGATTTTCAACTGTAGTACCTATATATCTGATTTCTTTTTCCATTAAAAAACCAGCTGCGGTTTCTAATCTAGTAGCAATACCTACATTAGAAGCGTGCGATCTATGTGCTGTTCCAAATGCATCATTAACAAATACATCACCTAAACTAGCCCAGTACTTACCTAATTCAGGATTATTTTTTGATTCCTTTTTTCCATCCAAATCTTCAAATCTGGTATTTTCAACCATAACAATATCTTTTGCTTTCATATTATTAATGGCAGTTTCTAATTTTTCTCCTCTAGTTTCAGGAACAAAATTTATCTCTTTATCTAATAACTCAGATAACCTTTTTGCAACAACACTTAAAGAATTATTTTGTTTATCTTCTTTTGTTTTAATCCTACCTAAATGAGAAAACAAAATTATTTTTGCATCTTCTTCTATAAGATAATTAATAGTTGGTAATGCTTGAATAATCCGGTTATCATCTGTAATAACACCATTTTTTACCGGAACATTAAAATCCACTCTCACTAAAACTTTTTTATTCTTAACATTTAAGTCCTCTAAGACTTTCTTCTTCATTTTATTCCCCCTTATTCTCATTGACTATTATACTAAATATTTTAGTTTTTTTCCACAATATAACACTAATATAATAATTAATTTATCTTAATTTCATCGTCAGCTAAAATAATCTTAACTTTATTTAATTGTTTAACAAAAGTTTTGTAAGAATGTAGTTTTAAACAATGCCCAGATAAAAACTCAACTATAACATTATTAGAAGTTTTTACCCATCTATAAATAGAAAAATAATTAATATATATTGGTTTGTTAAGCCTATAAGTGTTTATAGCTAAAAATAAGTGGTTTTTATCAATAAAAATCGGTATTTTGTTGGAAAAATTGAAATGCATCTTGGTCTGCTTTTCCCTAGACTTTAAATCAGTCAAATAAGGTTTTAGTAATCTATTAAAAAATCTCGTGATTGGAATATCTAAACAATAATAATTATTGTTTTTAACAAAGCAAACTAGATATTGTTTTTTTATAATATAGTCAATCATTATTACCTCCTGAGAAAATTATTAAATTTTCCATATATCTTTTAGATATTTTTTTAAATTTTTTCAAAAAAAAAGAAGGAAGACCTTCTTTTTTATGCTTTTATAAACTGTTCCACATCTAAAACGAATATCGTCGCTCCACCAACTTGCACTTCAACTGGCGTTGAAGAAAATATACCAAACTCACTAGAAATAGCGTTAGGAACAAGTTTAGTCCTTTGTTTAGAGTGCTCAGATATAACTTCTATACATTCATCTAGTCGATCATTTTGCACACCAACTATAATAGTAGTATTACCACTTTTTAAAAAACCACCTGTAGTCGCTAACTTTGTAACAAAATAATCAGATTTAATTAATTTTTTAATTACCAAATTAGCATCATCATTAGAAACAATTGCCATTACAAGTTTCATAGCCAATAGCCTCCTTTTATATATTTTACCACATTTAATAAATAATTTGTCAATATATTAAGTATTATTAATTTTTTATAAAAAAGAAGCAAGAATTTTTTTGCTTCTTTAGCTGAGTTTATTCTTTAATAATCGCAACCATAGGAATAATTAAGAAAAACAACCAACTCCAATGATAGCCATTTAAAAAATGTCCAAATACAAAAAATAAAATAACTGCTATAAATGGTGTATATGCGACAATTGGAATACTTGTGTTTAATTCTTTTTTGCTAGCGAATATTACATAAATAGGAAATAAAAGAAATATTATCCATAATGGATGCCATATAGAAAATATTGTTCCTAAGACTAGATAAATTATGACTAAAGAAAATAAAACAATTGCTGAATATTTTTCTAATCTTTCATTTCTTTTGCCATTTATTTTAAATGTTATTACTCCTCCATAATATGCAGGTAATATTAATAAAAGAAATATAAACCAATTATATTCAAATGGAAAATAATAATAAGATAATACATAAACCAACGGTATTAAAATAAAACTCACACTAGTGATAATTTTATATTTATTATTGTCAACCAATATAGCTGAAGCGGGAATAATAAAAAATATCGCCCAGGTTGGGTGCCAAGTATCAGTAATAAGCCCAATTAGCAAAAAAACTAATAAAGCAATAAATGGTGATAATTCAGAAACAATTGTTTTTGATTTGTATTTATGTTCAGATAATATACCAGTAATTGGTATTAATAAAAATACCAACCACCCAGGATGCCAATAACCAAACCCAAATCCCAAGACAAAAAACAAAATAACAGAAATAAATGGCGATAAAGCAACTAATTTGTTTTCTTTAACTCTATTAAATACTTCTGTTTTTCGTAAATTCTTAGCTATTTCTTTAGGCGTTCCAATTCTTTCTTCAAGCGATTCATCATAAATATTGTTTTCTTGTGCTTCTTCAATGATCATGTCATATTCTTCAATAATTTCGCTAATACTTTCTTTGTCAAATTCAAACTCATTTAAATAATTCTCTAATTCTTGTAAATATTCTTTCTTATTCATTATTAATTTCCCCCTTCAAAATTTTTTCAACTGAATTGCTAAAATCTTCCCATGCAGTAATATGCTCTACTAATTTCTGTTCTCCTAATTTAGTTAGTTTATAGTACTTTCTAGGCGCGCCAACAGCATTATTACCTTTTTCTTGATCTAAGTAGCCTTCTTTGTTAAGCCGTCTTAAAATTGGATAAATGGTGTTTTCATTGACCTTTAAACTATGAATTTGATTTAAAATTTCATATGTGGAAGATTTCTTTAAATCAATTATCTTCATAATACAAAGCTCGATAACTCCTTTTTTCATTTGCGGGTTCATATTATCCTCCTCTTAAAAAGATAATAACATATTATTGTGTCAAACACAATAACTTATTGTAAAAAATATAAAAAAGCTTACAAATTAATGTAAGCTTATATTTTTAACCAATTGAATCTGTCATTTCTAATTTAATTAATTGATTTAACTCAACTGCATATTCCATAGGAAGCTCTCTTGCAAATGGTTCAATAAAACCCATCACAATCATTTCTTTTGCTTCAACTTCACTTAAGCCCCTACTCATTAAATAAAACAATTCTTCGTCACTAACTTTTGATACGGTAGCTTCATGTTCAATTTGACCTTTAAAGTTTTTAACAATATTAGTTGGAATGGTATCTGAAGTGGAATCTCTATCAATCAAGATAGTATCGCATTCGATAGTAGCCTTAGCATTTTCAGCATCACCTTCTTGAGAAACTAAACCTCGATAATTTACTTTTCCACCCCTGGTTGCGATTGATTTTGAAACAACTTTACTAGTGGTGTTTTTACCTATATGAATCATTTTAGCACCTGTATCTTGATATTGGTTTTTTCCAGCAAAAGCAATTGTAATTGTTGTGCCTTTAGCATAATCGCCTTTTAAAATACAACTAGGATATTTCATATTAATTCCTGAACCAATATTCCCATCAATCCATTCCATATGTCCATAGTCTTCAACTATTGATCTTTTAGTAACTAAGTTATTAATGTTTGTTGACCAATTCTGCACAGTAGAATATCTACATTTTGCATGTTTTTTTACATAAATCTCTACAACTGCCGCATGTAAAGAGCTATTGGAATAAATTGGGGCAGTACAACCTTCAACATAATTTAAGGTTGCTTCGTCATCAACAATAATCATTGTTCTTTCAAACTGTCCCATTCTTTCGGAATTAATTCTAAAATAAGATTGTAAAGGTTTTTTAATTTCAACACCTTTAGGAACATAAATAAACGAGCCCCCACTCCAAACAGCTGTATTTAAAGCTGCATATTTATTATCTTTATAAGGAACTGCTTTAGTAAAATACTCTTTAAATAAATCAGGATATTCTTTTAAAGCGCTATCTGTATCTAAAAAAATTACTCCTAAATCATTTAATTCTTTTATCGTATTGTGATACACCGCTTCTGATTCAAATTGAGTTGTAACTCCAGATAAATACTTTTGTTCAGCTTCAGGTATACCTAGTTTATTAAAAGTTTCTTTTATCTCTTCTGGCACATCTTGCCAATCTTTTTCTACTTTATTTGATGGTTTTATATAATAAATAATATCATTAAAATCAATTTCCGATAAATCAGGCCCCCAACTAGGATTTTTCATTTCATAAAAAGTCTTTAAAGCATCTAAACGAACATCTAACATCCATTTAGGTTCTTCTTTTATCATAGAAATTTCTCTAACAACAGCTTCTGATAATCCTCTTTTTGTTTCTCTGATGGATTTAGTTTCAGTTTTAAATCCATATTTATAATCTTTGTTATAATCAAAATCTTTTTTATCACTCATAATATCCCTCTATTCTAGAGTGTCTTTAAACGCAACCCAGGCAATTGAAGCACATTTAATTCTAGCAGGAAATTTCTTAACCCCACTAAATACTGATGCTTCTTCTAAATCAATTGTTTGATTGTATTCTTTATCAGTTACCATATTAAGATAAGCATTAACTATTTCTTTTGCTTCTTCAACAGTTTTTCCTATCATAATTTCTGTTAAAACACTTGCGGAAGCAACTGAAATTGAACATCCTGTAGCTTCTTGTTTAATGTCTTTAATCTTTCCATCTTCAACTAAAGTTTGAATGGTAATGTCATCTCCACAAGATGGATTTTTTATTCGATTGCTTTTGTAATCACTATTATCAACCAAACCATGATTTCGTGGATTTTTATAATGCTCCATAATTATTTCACGATATAAATTATCTAAATTACTCAAAATATCACCTCTAAAACCCTAAGTTTTTAAAATAAGAAATTGCTTCTTTAATTGTTTTTATTAAATAGTCAACATCTTGATAACTATTATAAATAAAAATATTTCCTCTCAAAGATGAATTAATTTTTAAATGATCGTGAATTAACTTAGCACAATGTTGACCAGCTCTAAGAGCAATGTTCTTTTCTGCAAAATAAGATATTGCATCATGACTTGGTACATTTTTTATATTAAAAGTAAAGATATTAGTATCAGAATTGGGATTATAGATAATAATATCTTCCAAATCTTTTACTTGTTTGTAAAAATAATTATACAATTTCTTTGTGTATGCTTCTATTTTTTCTAATCCTACTGATTCAAGATAATCAATAGCCGCTTTCAAACCAATAGCTTCAGCAATAGGCATTGTACCCGCTTCAAATTTAGTTGGCGACACTTTCCAACCAAAACTTTCTTTATTTACATCTAAAGACATATCGCCGCCAAATTCGATTGGGTTTATTTTATCAAGCAAACTCTCTTTCCCATATAAAACTCCTATACCTGTGGGCCCTAACATCTTATGCCCAGAAAAAGCAAAAAAATCTACGTCTAAATTTTTAACATCGACAGAAAAATGTTGAACAGCTTGAGCTCCATCTACTACAACAATCGCATTATACTTATGCGCTATTTCAACAATTTCTTTAATTGGTGTAATATAACCTAATACATTAGAAACATAGTTTATAGCCACAACTTTTGTTTTATCTGTAATAGCTTTTTTAAAAGCCTCAACTGTGATTTTTCCAGGTTTTTTTAAATCAATATACTTAATTTTTGCTTTTTTCTTACTGGCTACATTTATCCAAGGTAAAATACTTGAATGGTGTTCTAACTCAGTTGTTAAAACTTCATCATTTTCAGCTATATTTTCTAATCCATAAGCTCTAGCAACTAAATTAAGTGAAGCAGTCGTCCCTCTAGTAAAGATAACTTCATTTTCATTAGCATTGATAAAATTAGCAACTTTTTGTCTAGCTTCCTCATAAAGTTCTGTAGCTTTTTGACTTTTATCGTACATTCCTCGATTTATATTTGAACTCAACTCACGATTATAATAATTAACTTTTTCAATAACAGAATTGGGTTTTAAACTTGTCGCAGCACTATCAAAATAATAAAAATTATCATCTTGCTGGGGAAAATCTTGTTTCCAATTGTTTTTTTCCAAATTTCTCACCTTCTAAATAAGCCGATTTATTTTTGTGATTAATTGTTTCTCTAATCGCTTATTCTTTATTTTGTTAATAAATGGATTAATATACCCAGAAATAATTAAATTTTTAGCTTGTAATTCACTCAATCCACGACTTAAAAGGTAAAACAATTGATCTTCATCAATCTGTCCAATCGCTGCGCCGTGTGAAGCTTTAACATTGTATTCATCAATAAAAAGTTTTGGCTCAACTTTAATTTCGCCGTTTTTCGATAAAATAATTCCTTTATTTAATTGATTACAATTTGATAACTCTTTTCCGCGATTGATAGTTCCATTTACACTGTAATTTAACTTTGAA
Source organism: Bacilli bacterium (assembly GCA_018399755.1). GTDB lineage: Bacteria > Bacillota_I > Bacilli_A > Izemoplasmatales > Hujiaoplasmataceae > Hujiaoplasma. Next base: position 26,498 of record JAGYOE010000005.1, on the reverse strand, counting down.
GCTTTATCACTAATAAGCCAATTATTAATTTGTGAATAAGTTCTTTTCGCATTATGATTAACATATTGATCGACATTAATCATATCTAGGTTTGACCCGATATTCAATAAATCAATATCTAAATTTGCTAATTCTTGATTTAAATTGACTTCATCAATTAAATCAAAACTACCGTTATAAGTTATATTGTTTAATAATATTAAAGAACTTTTATAAGCTAAATTAAATTCTCTTTTTACTTTAAGACTAGTTTTATTTTTAGGAATAAAATTACTATATAACTTTAATAAAGCATTTGCTTCAATCTCAACATTTAAATTAATCTTAGTTTTTCTAGAATTATAGCTTAATAAAAATATTTTAAAATTTGCATTTTCTTTAATAAGGATATCGATATTTTTCTTTTTTAAATTATTTAAAAATAAATATACTTCATCAGAACCTGACAAAATTATTCTATCAGTTTCTAATATATAACCCGATTTATTATAAACCTCATCTTTGCTAAAACCAATAACATTTTTTTGGTTTTTTATATACTTAGGAATATTCATAAACTACACCAAAGATTTTGTTGGGCAATTACCTAAAGAATATGGCTTATCTTCATCTTCTTCAATCCCTAGTTCAGTTTTTACCCATTCATAGCCTTCTTGATCAATTTTTGTGATTAATTCATTTTTCCCGGTTTTTACAATTTGTCCATTTATCATAATATGAACAAAATCAGGTTCAATATAATCTAATAATCTTTGATAATGAGTAATTAATATTAACCCTAAATCAGCTGACTTTTGTTTAGTTACATGTTCACCAACCAATTTTAAAGCATCAACATCTAATCCTGAGTCAATTTCATCTAAAAATGCAAATTTAGGAGTAAGCATTTCCATTTGTAAAATCTCATTGCGTTTCTTTTCTCCGCCTGAAAAACCTTGGTTTAAAAACCTGTGCGCTAAACCTTTACCCATATCTAAAGCTTGAGATGCAGCTTCAAATTTAAGAATAAATTTACCAATACGTAGGTGTTCATCCTTTTTCATGCGCTTTTGTAATGCTGCTTTGATAAAATCAAAGTTTGTAACTCCAGGAACTTCTATTGGGTTTTGCATTGCTAAAAAGATTCCCATTCTAGCTCGTTCATCAACACTTTTATTATTAATAACCTTACCATCTAAGAGAATTTCTCCAGATTCAATATTATATTTAGGGTGCCCCATACAAACCTGAGCCAAAGTTGATTTACCAGTTGCATTTGGTCCCATTATCGCATGAGTCTCACCAGTTTTTACTTTAAGATTAATTCCTTTTAAAATTGTATTTCCTTCTACAGAAACAAATAAATCTTTAAATTCAAGCACCATAATTATACCTCCGAATTTCCATAAATATTCTAACTTATTTTTTTACTTTATGCAAAATATATGAATGTTTATTTTTATAAAAAAGCACAAAAAAAAAGAGATTCAAAAGAATCTCTTATTCATCTACTTTTTCTGAACCAATAATATCTGGACTTTCTGTATGTTTTAAAGACGTTTTCCCTAAAATTTTCCTGAATACAGTTAAGAAGGTAAACGCAAAGAATGATAAAATAATACCTAAAATATAAAAGCCCATTCCAAATATTAACCCAATCATTGCGGCTAAAAATAGGGTTGATGCAGTGGTTAGTCCATAAATACCATTTCTAGTTTTTAAAATTGTCCCAGCACCTAAGAACCCAACACCGGTTAAAATTTGTGCAATAACCCTCTGTCTTTGGATTTGAACTTCAATTATATATCCTGTTGATTCTCGTAATTCTACAGCTGCCGCGATAGCATCAAAATAAAGCGCATCCTGCAAAATAGCAATTGCTGCCGAAGCAAAAGCAACCATCAAATGCGTGGTTATCCCAGCTATTTTATGACGCATTTGCCTTTCTAGACCAATAAAACCAACAAATAGTGCAGTCAAACCCATTCTAAGAAAAATCTCTAATATATTTGGAGCTTGAGTGGCATCTTCTTGTAAAAAATTTAAGAAAAAATCCATTTATATCACCTCTGATATCTTTTTATAATTATGTTAGTAATTGTTTAATTTAATATTATATCATCTTCATATTGGTAAATCAAGCCAGTTTAGTTTTTGTTTCCGGGATTTACATGAATCATACAATGAATCACATCAGACATTTCTTTTTCTATTAAATCGTGAATATCTTCTGAAATTGCATGCGCCTCTTCTAAAGATAGGTTTCCATCAAGGCTTATTTCTAAATCAACATAAAAACTCAAACCAAACATTCTTGTTTTAATTTCATCAATACTAATAACATTTTCGTTTGACATAACTAATTCTTTTATTCGTTTAACCTGTTCTTCATCAGCCGATTCATCAACCACTTGCGAGATACCCGCTTTAATTATTTTAAAACCAAGTCTTAAAATAAATAAACTAATAATTATCGATATAAGAGGATCAATAAAATAAATCCCAAAGATAACACTCACAATCCCTACTACAGCTCCAAAACTAGTAATAGTATCAGCTCTATGATCCCAAGCTTGAGCCATTAACGATTGTGATTTAGCTTTTTTAGCATCTTTAGTAGTTTTTCTAAATAATAACTCCTTTACAACAATTGTTATTAAGGCAATAACCCATGTATACCACATTGGTCTAGCAAGAGTTTCATTATTAATTACAACATCATATAATCTAATAACAGAATTTTTTCCTAATAAATACGCGGTTATTAATAAGGCTAACCCTAAAAAGATTGAAACCATACTATCAAATCTTTCGTGCCCATAAGGATGGTCTTTATCCTTGTCTTTTTTCGAAAATTTAGCAGAAATATAAACTACTATATTTGTGGCTATATCGCCAACAGAGTTTACTGCATCCGCAATTAAAACTGCTGAATTACCAAAAATACCACCAATAAGCTTAGCTACAGCTAATAATGTATTAACAAAAATTGTTAAAATAGTATTCTTTTTAATGATTTTTTCTTCATACTTTTTCATTATTTACTCCGATAAAAAAGCGCACAAAGCGCTTTTTTTTTTTTTTATTAATCAAATTGTGAAGTTATTTGATAGATATAAATATCTTTTAACTCTAGCATAAATTCATCAATTTCAGCTTTTGTAAAACTTGAAATCTCATTACTTTGATCGACTAATTCTCCAGAAAGTAATTCATCAACCATAGCTGCATTTAAATATCCTATAGTATAATAAGAATCATTAACTTCTGCTAAAAAGAAATTAAGTGTTTCAAGTAAATCTTCTGGTATGCTTGGTTGATCCATTTCATAAATTAAACTCACATCTATATAAGAGTTTACTATTTTATATATGCGATAATCTAAATAAAGATTAATTTGTGATTTACTTATTCTTTCATTCTCATTTTCTAACATAGAAGAATAATCATCATCTTCATCTAAAGTAAATTGAGCACTAGGAATATCAAAGTTTAAACCTTTTTCTGCTTTAATAAAGTGTAATCCATAAACTGATTCTATTAATTCTTGGTTATATATAAAGTCTTTATCTTTATTACTTGATTTAATATACTCATCATATAAATCACTTAAACCACTAACAAAACTCTCGTCATAATTACGATAAGTATTCATATAGCTTAAAGATTCCTCTTCAGAAAGATTCCTATTAAGATCTTCTGTTAGAACACATAAACCTGCTTGTTTATAATCACCCCAAGTACTATCAGTTTGGTTAGCTTCTTCATATTCATCGATAAAACTAGATAAATTATCATCATTATCAGATAAATAAGCTTCTATATCATCTCTAAAGTTATTAACCAAATCATCAAAAGCGCTTTGATTATCTAATTCTCTGTAATATTCTTCAAAATCATCTGGATTTCCATCATTATTTTCATCTACATAGATTAAAATATGATTTGCATCTAAAGAGAAATAATTGTCATAAAAAGCTTGAATCAAATTATCAATATTATTAACAACTTCATCTTTGTTTTCTAGTACATAATCATAAATATAAAGAGGTTCTAAAGTTTTTTTAACATAATTGTTTTCAATCATAGCTTTTTCGCTTTTTGCTCCATAAGCTAAATATAAGTAATCTTCTAAACTTAAATAACTTAGATAACCTTGCGATTCTAGTGAACTTTCTAGTTCGAATAATTCAGACATATGTGCATTCATAGCTGCAGATTCATTTTTAGTGTAATCATATTCGCATATATCTTGATCTACACAATACACATCTTCATAATGATGATATCTTAAAACTTGTAGTTGAGCAGCGTGAAGCAAGTATAGTGGACCTTTTTGTTCAAGACTATGAGTAAGTAAATCGCCTACAGTAATTTCTTTATCATCATATCTTACAATTACATCGCTAAAACTAGTTAAATTATTAGCTTCAATATCTTCAGGAACAACATTTTCATAATCTAAATATAAATAGTAATCTAGAATTTCAAAGCCATTATCTTCTCTAAAACTCTTTAAATGTTTTTCAATAAAACTATTATCATTCATATTTTTATCATATATTTCTTGATATAAATCGTCGTATAATTCATCACCAATAATTGCTTTTAAATCGCTTTGGTCACCATCAAAATCACTTAAATCATAATGAGCTCTATTTAAGTTTAAAGATAAATAATACTTACTAGTATTTCTTAATTCTACTTTATGAGGGCTATAAGTATAAAAAATATCCTCTGAATCTTCATTTAATGCTGATAAATTATCAAATAAAAGTCTAGCTAAAGAACTATCAATTTCTTGTAAATCACTATAACTATAATTTAAGTCCTCATTTACAATAAGTTCATCTATTGTTGCAGTTTCTGATAAAGCTGGTTTTGAACCTTGATAGACTTCATTATAAAATCCAATAAAATAGCCGAGAAGTTCTTCATCAGTTAAGCTTTCAGTATTTGTATTATCTATTTTATAACTCGGCTGATCTTCTAAAGCAACTTCTGTATCTGTATAAAGTCTTATTTCCCCATGATAACTTACCAGATTATTCTCTGTCAATAAATCATTAGCATCGCTTCTTGAATCAAATCTTATCATTATTGCATCTACTGACCCTTGATTTGTATTTTCATAATATTCAGCCACGGATTTAGCTGAAATAAAAAGATTTTTATCACGAAAATCTTCGTTGGTTAATAAATCCGTAATATATTTATCTCTAGCAACTGATAATTTTAAGTAAGGTATATCATTGTCTTCCCCGCCGTATCCTAAAACATACATTCCATTTTCATAGGCAGTTTCTTTTTCGGTTACTTCATCCTCATCCATATTCGCAATTTCATCTTGGTCATTTGTATCAAAAATTAATTTTTCGCGTTTTTCTTCAATTTCCGCTTGAGTAATATCATCAAAATAATTACTTAATAAAGCTGTATCAACCATTTCTAATAAACGATCGATTCCATCATTTACTATAATAGAATTATATAAATCACTATAAGTAATATCATAATAATCATCTTGATAATATATGGTATCCATATTAAAATCATCAACTATATCTTCAGTTGTATTTTCGGTTGTTTTATTGTTGCCACAAGCCACTAAAAGACCTGTAATAAAGATAAATAATCCTAATATTAATATTTTTTTAGTTAAACTATTCATTATCTAAACCCCTTCTTATAATGTGTCTTATATATTATACAACATTTAAAGTAATAATTAAAATGTTTTTAGTGTGATATTTTAATTTTTCAAACAAAAAACCTCTAAACAAAAATTGTCTAGAGGTTTAAAGTTATTATGTTAACTAAAAGTTATTCTATAATTTCTGAATAATCCATATTAGCAATACGTTTATACATAGCCCATCTGCGTTTAGCATCTACTAAATTTTGGTGTAATAATCTTTTTGCAGCTTCTGGATCAGATTTTACTAATTGTTGATAACGATTCTCTCTTAATAAGAAATCATGATATTTTTCCCACTTAGGTTCACGTGAATCAATTGTTAAAGGATTTTCACCTTTCTCAATTTTTCGTGGGTCATATCTAAATGTTGGCCAATATCCACACTCAGTAGCTAATTTAGCTTCTTGATGTGAATTTGCTAATCCACCATCTATACCATGAGCAATACATGGAGAATAAGCTATAATAAGTGATGGTCCTGGATAACCTTCAGCTTCTTTCATTGCTTTTAATACTTGTGTTGCATTAGCCCCATGACTAATTGAAGCTACATAAACAGATTCATAAGTCATAGCTAAAGCCGCTAAGTCTTTTTTCTTGCCAGGTTTACCTGCAGCAGTAAATTTAGCAATCGAACCAGAACGAGCAGCTTTAGAAGATTGTCCACCAGTATTTGAATACACCTCAGTGTCTAATACTAAAATATTGACATCTTCTGGGTTTGCAATAACATGATCTAAGCCACCGTATCCAATATCATAAGCCCAACCATCTCCGCCGATAATCCAATTAGATTGTTTTACGAAATGATCTTTAACTTCTAATAAATCCTTTGCATATTTTGATTTGCTTTTTTCTAATAGTGGAATAATTTTGCGAGATAATTCTAGAGTTTTATCTCCATCTTCTCGATTTTCTATCCACTCACTAAACAATTCTTGTAATTCTTTACTAAAAGAATCCATATTATCAGAAATAATTGTTTGCATTCTATCACGAATAGTATTAAGTGCTATTTTCATACCAAAACCATATTCAGCATTATCTTCAAATAAAGAGTTAGCCCAAGCTGGTCCACGATTTTCACTATTTTTAGTATATGGTGATGCAGGGAATGAAGCTCCATAAATTGAAGAACAACCTGTTGCATTAGCAATTACCATTCTCTCGCCAAATAATTGTGTAGCAAAACGGATATAAGGTGTTTCACCACATCCTGCACAAGCTCCAGAAAATTCAAATAATGGTTGATTAAATACAGCATTTTTGTAAGTGTTTCTTCCTGTTAAATCACCTTTATAAGGTACTTCGTTATATAAATAATCAGCTAATACATGTTGTTTTTCTTCTATGTTATCTTCTAAAGGAGTCATTTTCAAGGCTTTATTTGGTGCGGGACAAGTATTAACACATACCATACAGCCTGTACAATCTAATACTGAGACTTGAATACGATATTTTAGTCCTTCTAATCCTTTACCTTTTGCGTCTAACCATTCTTTATCTGCAGGTGCATTTTTAACTTCTTCATCAGTAGCCAATATTGGTCTTATACAAGCATGTGGACATGCATAAGCACATTGGTTACATTGGATACAGTTATCACTCATCCAAGTAGAAACGACTTCTGACACACCGCGCTTTTCATAACGCGCTGTCCCGTTTGGAATTTGACCATCTTCAATTCCTTCAAAAGCTGATACAGGTAAATCATATCCGTTAATAGCATTTACTTTATCTGCAACATTTTTAACGAAATCTGGTCTATCTTCAACTTCTTCTTCTTGATCTTTTTCTAAATCTTTCCACACATCTTTTACTTCTACTTCAACTAGTTTATCTGCGCCATGATCAATTGCTTTATAATTCATTTCAACAATCTCTTCGCCTTTTTTAGCAAATGATTTTTTCGCATATGCTTTCATAGCTTTTTGAGCAGTTTTGAAATCCATAATCTGCTCGTTTAATTTAAAGAAAGCAGATTGCATAATTGTTGAAACTAGTTTTACATTTCCAATTTCCTTAGCCAACTTATAAGCATCGATAATATATAATTTAGCATTTCTCTCTGCTAAGATTTTTTTAACTTTATTAGGCAATAATTCATCGATTTCTTCTTTAGGTTTATGAGTTGCTAGTAAGAATCTACCATTTTCTCTAATACCCTTGATTAAATCAAATCTTGTTAAATAACTTTCTTGAGAACAAGAAACGAAATGTGGGTGATTAACCAAATAAGTTGAACGAATTTGATTTTTACCAAAACGCAAATGCATTCTTGTTACTCCACCTGATTTTTTAGAATCATATGAAGCATAAGCTTGGCCGTATAAATCAGTATATTCGCCAATTATTTTTGAGATATTTTTAACAGCACCTACAGTACCATCACTACCTAAACCAAAGAATAATAATTCAGTAGTCTCTTTATCTGTAACATCTAATCTTTCGTCTTGATCTAAACTTGAATGCATTACATCATCATTGATTCCGATAGTAAAATTGTCTTTCATTTCATCAGCTAAGTTTTTGTAAACAGCTAAAATTTGGTCTGGTGTAGTATCTTTACTTGATAAACCGTAGCGTCCGCCAACTATTTCTGGCTGATTTTTTCTATTATAAAAAATTGATTTTACATCAACATATAATGGTTCTCCGGCAGAACCAGGCTCTTTTGTTCTATCTAATACAGCAATTTTCTTAACTGTGTCAGGCAAAACATTAAAGAAATACTCACTAGAAAATGGGCGATATAAATATACAGTAATTAAACCAACCTTTTCACCGTTTTCATTTAATTGGTCTACAACTTCTTTAATTGCAGAAGTTACTGAACCCATTGCTACAATAATTCTTGTCGCTTTAGGATCTCCGTAATAAGCAAATGGTTTATATTCTCTACCAGTTTCCTTAGAGATTTCTTCCATATAGTTATTTACTATATCTGGAATTGGGCGATAGTATTTTTCTTGAACTTCTTTTGCTTGGAAATAAACATCATCATTTTGAGCAGTTCCCATAGTTTTTGGGCTAGCTGAGTTAAGTCCTCTTTGACGGAATTTTTTTACCGCTTCTCTATCTAATAAACGATCATACACATCATAATTCATTACTTCAACTTTATTAACTTCATGGCTAGTTCTAAAACCATCAAAAAAATGCATAAACGGAATACTAGATTTTATCGCTGCTAAATGAGCTATACCGCCTAAATCCATTGTTTCTTGTACTGAACCTGAAGCTATCATGCCAAATCCAGTTTGTCTAGTCGCATAAATATCTTGGTGATCACCAAATATTGATAATGCATGAGCAGCAAGTGAACGAGCAGCTACATGAATAACACCTGGCAATAACTCACCCGCAATTTTATACATATTTGGAATTTTTAATAATAATCCTTGTGATGCAGTAAATGTAGTTGTTAATGCTCCAGCCATTAATGAACCATGTACTGTACCAGCTGCACCTGCTTCTGATTGCATTTCAACAACTCTAACTGGCATTCCAAATAAATTCTTCTTTCCTTGTGATGCCCAATTATCCACATGTTCCGGAATTGGAGATGATGGAGTAATTGGATAAATACCAGCAACTTCAGTAAAAGCATAAGCTGTATAAGCTGCAGCTTGATTACCGTCCATTGACTGGAATACTTTCTTTTTAGACATATTGACCTCCTATAAAAATTTATAATAAAACACAATTTCATACATTATCATTATAACGCAAATAGTGTTTAAAGACAATTAGATTTTGAGATTATTTAGCCAATAATTAGGCAAAATCAAATATCTAAAACAAATATTTAATAGAACAAAAGTAATCTAAATGATGATTTTCATTTAGTGACATATATTGTTTGGCTATAATTAACTGATATTGCTCTAAAACATGATTTTTGTCTGGAAACAAATATCATATGTTTCTTTTGCGATGATTGGCATATTACAATCTTCAGATAGATGTGTAATATAATATATTTAGTATTCTTGCCAATACCTGTCATCATATTGGCACTGTCTTCACATTGATAAGTGTCCTTGATAAGTCTAAAATTCTTCTTTTTAATAACCATGGTCTTTCACTTTCTAACAATTCCGATTCATAATTTACTTTTTCATTACATATAAGCAGTCGCATTTTTAATCAAATCATATTTCCTTAAAGGAAAACTTATCCAGTATCAGTCATGTAAACAAAACTAGATTCTCCTTCAATAAATTTAAATCCCATGGGTTCTATTGCATCGTGATAAGTGTTAAAGGGAATCAAATTAAATTCTTCAAAATCATAAATTTCTTCTTCTCTTAAAAAGTGAATTAATGATGGATCGGTGGCCAGTATCTCTTGTCTGAAGCCCTTAAATGTGCCTTCACTTGAATATATTGGTACTTGATGATTGTTTAATAAGACCCTAAGACCACTTGAATGATCACACTATGTTCATGGGTTAAAAAATCCCTGACAAGCCATCTATTGTTTTTTTCTTGTTTGTTCCAATCTAAGTTTTAATTGTCTGTAAGTAATACCACAGTCAATTAAATATTTCTTTCCTTTAAATTCTAAATAAGCTGGCATTCCGCTAGGGCCACTTGCTAGTACGGTTAATTTCATGAGTCATCCTTTTCATTTTTTTAGTTTTTCTTTAAGTTCTTGAATATATAATTCTTTTCATTTTTGCTTGTGTTCTTGAATAGATTTTATGATATTGATTGCTTCTAAGACAATCACAAAAAATATAAATATAATAATAAATATAATATTGAAATTTGATAAAAATAAACTTTTTATATATTGAACTAAAAACGAAGATTTTTGATCGTTATACTTTCCAACAATCAAATCATCATTAAAATTGGTCTCCCAATCAGCAATCACTATATTGTTATCACCTTTTGTCGTAATAATACGATTATCTCCCGCACCATTTATCTCTACAATTCTATGAGTAATAATAATATTTAATTGGTCAGATTTTCTAAAAGAAACCACATCACCAACTTCTAAACTATCATATTTTGATTAATAATAATAATGTCGCCAGCCATGATTGTATCTTCCATTGACTCGGTCTGAACATAGAGAATTGAACGATTAAAAATGCTTGAACTTTGTTGTTAATTAAAGCGAATCCCAAGCAAAACTAATAACATCGAAAATCCCAATATAACTATTAGGTATATAAATCAAAAGTTTTTAGTATTTTCACAGATATCCTCCTATGTCGTTGGTTGGCCTGTTGTAAATCATAGGTTTCAAGTTCTTCCCATGTCACATGATCGGTTTGTTTAGCTTGTAAGACAATTGAAATACTAATTGGCAAATTACTGTATTCATTGCTGGCCTTAAATCCGTCATAATACATTGGATTAATAATAACCATAACACCTTTGATTGAGGAAGCAATGATGAGACTTTATCAGGACAATACCAGTAGCCATCAATTGGATCGAATATAAAATTATTTTCAAATGAACCACTAAAACATCATCTACATCATTTTTGATAAAATTTTTGCATAGTAATTCCATCTTCAATTAAAGTATATTCTATTTTTAAACGAATTTGCGTATTAATAGTTGAAAGATTATTGACGGCAATATCTTCGACTAGTAATTCTTTATTGTGGATTTATAAAGTATCACTTCCTACCATTTCACCATTGACTGTATATGTAATACCACCTACACTAATTGATCGCTCCAGCTGCCATACCAGAATAAGATGTCCATGCGAGTGTTGCTGTTATGGATAAAACAATAACAAATGCTATGATTAATATACTCTTAATAATTGATTTTGAGCTCTCATATTCCCTTACCCCCGATTGTTCAAACTGAATTAAGATATTATTAATCGTAATGCCTTTATAAAATACTCGTTCCCCCGCAGATCCATCTATACTAAATATAAGATATACAGTTCTTTTTCACCCGGCTGAACAACAAAATCACCAGAAATTGATATACTTGCATCAGGTAAACTTGGCTCATCAGCCAATATATCACCTAAGGGTATTTTGGTATAACTTCAGTATCATCTACAAAAGAATTAAATTCTAAAACATCGTATAGAGTCAAAGAATTAGGATAAGCTACCCGGACCTAAATAAATGGAATAAAAACCAGACAAATATACATTAACTTCAATAGGAAAACTTTGAGTATTTGTTATTTCAATCAGTAATATATCATGTCACCAGGAACAGCACCTCTAATATCGGTGGCTTCAGTTTCTGTATAATTTATATCATCTGGCGAAAAAAAAATATCTTAGCCCAGAATCAATAGATATCTTACTGACACTAGCACTAAAGATACCCCTTATCGAGCGACCTAGTAACTCTAACCATGCAAAGAGGCGATAACAGTCAAATTACTGATATATTAATAACGCTAATCAAGTGCAATCTTCATATAAATACCTCTCCTAATTTATTATTATTTTTGTTTTCTCTAATTTTTTAGCCTCTGCTAAAATTCGTTAGCTTCTTCATTCTGCCTTGTGATTTTGCCAGCTTTACCATCAAGCTCAGCCAACCTTTCCAATTACTATAATAGCTTCAGGCGGCTTGTTTGGCTTTTTCTTCTTCTTTGATTTGTTTAAATCTTCTTTATAATTTTAAGATTAAAAAGTGCTAAAGTTTTAATAACTTTAAAAACTTTTAAATTTTCCTTTTAATATGTTCAACTTCTTTGATAACTTTTAATAATTCTTTTTGAATTTCTATTTTTTATGAACATCCTTTTCACCTTCAAGGTTATATTTATGTTCAATAAAATCACTAAAGGCAACGTCAGCAATATCTTGTAAATGGTTATAAATTAACTTAATGGATTCGCTACATCAGGGATATTTTACATCGCCACATAGTTTTAAAGCGTTCATTATTAACATCGTATTTTATCAAGAAAATATTAATTTAAGCGATGATGTCATGGAACATATTCTCAAACTTCAAGATAATTTATCCTTATCGATTCTTGAACTGATTTAACTTTTACTTCTTAAATAATTTAAAGGCTTATCAGGACTTAAATTAAAATCATCACTTGACTAATGTCGCAACAGTTGCATAGCAAAACCATCATAGCATTTTTAACTTCAGCTCATATTTATCTTCAAGTACAACATCACGATCAATATATCTAGTATAGCCCAATTCTATCTACATGATACAATGTAATCACATATAATAACATTTAGCAAAATCAACATTTTCTAATAATATTTGTAATCATAATTGGAGAACGAACTGGTGCAAGCTTTGACATTTCATTCATAAATTGAGGAACATTTTAAATTTTGTATTGGTTTTCTAGGAAGTTCAATTCATTCTCTCTAAGGTTCTTGATTCTTCCCATTTTCGTCGTCTTTTATTCTCGATTTATTCTTAAAGTAATGTCATAATCCAATATTTGTACATCTTCAATTGATTTTCGAATTAATTTTCATAAAATTTATATATTCAATATGCATTTTCAACAATGAGTTGATATCGTAATTGAATGAAATTATATAATTTATTAACCAAAGATCTTAAAAGCAGTTTTCATAAGTTCTAAATCTTGATGCGCCCAATAAGACGTAAGCACTTTACTCGGAACAATATTGCCTTTGTTATCAGCACTTTAACTGGTCTGAATGACTCGCTAAATGTCTGATTGTATCCGCATCAATTTTAGCACGTTCAACAGGCACAACCTCTTGTATTTTTAATGTCTCACATTGATTTCTTGTTAATTTATCAATCACCAGGAATGATATCTTCTCATCATCCGTCATGAATATCTAAAATCCTTTTTCTCTTAATTCTTTTTTGATAAAACTCAGAATCAGAACCATCAAGTAATTGTAAAAAATGCTTTGCAAAATGATGCTTTGATTTACTTTTTATCGGACGATTAATTTTCTTATAATGTAGTTTTTAGCGGTTTTCCATCTTTGAACTGTCTTCAATCATTTTTGCTTAAATTCTCTAAATCTGATTAACTGATTCTGTGAAATTATTCTTACCAAAAGTCTTTCTGATTTGGGCGACTAATTCTAGTTCATCTTGTAAGAAAGCCAAATTAAAGACTTTCAAATTTACGTAAAACTTTATAACAAATATATAATCCAAACCTGCATCTTCAGTTCCACCACACGCCACAAAGACAGGGACAAACTTATGCATGATTCATAATTCTATTTTCCAACAACTTTAAATTTATTTTGTACAAATTTATCAAAATATCAAATTTTTCTAATAATTCTTCACTCACTGGATATTATATTGAGCATCATCAAACAACTCTTGTAAATAAGTATGAGATATATGTACAGGTTCAGTTTCTGGTGCGTTAAATGGTTCTGCTTTATTCTCAAATTCAGGAGAAATTGCGCGGTCATATACTTTATCTGTAATAGTATATATTCGAATCATCCTTATTGGCAGTTCCAACAAAACCGCCATTTTCAGGTACAGTAATTTCCATTAATTACCTTTAATGGTCGAAGATTTAGAATCAAGGTACCAAATCAATTTTCCTCTGCGGGATTTGGCATTTCCATAATTGATAAAATTCTTGCAAAATATTAGTGATACGTGCCAAGTTTAATTCATCTAAAACAGTATAGTTAACATCTTTTCGATAAATGCTTTCATATAAAGCTTTCAAAAATCAGTTTCGTTAAAACGCTTTGTAAATTCATTCAATATCAATAATTTCGGCTCTATCACGCCATGAAGGCTGAACAGAAATAATGGATGCATTGTTCTCAAAACTTTGCCATTGCATAAGGTAGAGATGTTTTACCAGTCCTGAAATACCTTCAAGAATAACCACTTTTTGACGAAGCCATGCCTGCAAAAAATATTGATATAAGTTTAGGCGTATAATAAGTTTCAGGTTGAAGCAGAAAAATTAACAAAACGAGATTCACTAATTCCTCTAAAGATAAATAATCTTCATCTTCCATATAAATATGCGTATCCTCAGCATATTTATTATCAACATCTATAAGTTTAACAAGGCGAGACTCCTTTAGGTTGAGGTTGTGATTGGTCTTGACCCTTTGTTGAGAGATCCTTGCCTTTGATAACGTTCTCTACCATCTGTCCACGCAAACCCAGTTGATTAAAAGCTATCACACCTGGAGATTGAGATATGCGACCTTCTGATATTCGTTATCCAGGAAGTGGCCCCAATACCTAGTTGTGATACTTTTAAAGCCATTATTTGATTTTTCTCATCAATTAAGTCTATAACGTCATTTAAACTTGCAATTTCTTCTATTAATTCATGTTTCTCGATTTCAATTTTTAAAGCAATATACTTTCTTAACCAAAGAAAAACTTAATTAAAATGAAGACAAATAATGAAATGTTAATCATAATCACGATAACAACTATAATCAAAGTATAGAGTAAATCTCCAGATTCTTCCATCAGAATATTCCAATAAGTAGAAATATTTGAAAAGATTTCTTTATTAAGTTATCCCCAAAGAACTGTTTCAAAAATAGACAATATGTTGCCAAATAGCTCAGAAACAATCTTACACATAATATCTTGAAAATTCGTTCATTATATTGCCTCAGTAATTGTTTAATTGTCGGAATGCTTATTTTATTTTTGCTCTTCCTCCAACTGCCGTTTGGCTTCTTTTATAGCTTCTTCTTGCATTTCACACGATCGATACATGCTTTTTATTGACCATAATCAAAATAAACTTTATAAAGCGTATTGCTTCATAAACTAAATAGCCCGCGATGAATACCTACTAATAAGGAAAAATCCTAAAACCAGATTTAACAAATCCAGTAAAACCATCTTTTCAAAACTGCCAAAAAATTCATCCAACTATTTTCTGTCTCAACCTACAATTTCATTTCAGTAGTTTGTCAGGATCGTTTGTTGGAGTTATTGTCCCACACCTTTACCCAGTTTGTGAAATCTTGTACCGACCCTGAATCATCAACGTTAACAATTCTATGGGTATTATAATAAGCAATCGTTCCTTCATCGGTTTATCATAAAGTCTTTATAGTAATGACATCTTGACTTCTAAATCAGCAGAATCAGGAAAAATCTTCCATCAATGAGAAATTAAATCCCTTCTTCAAAGTTGGTTTCGTGAATCAGACTGAGCAGCCAAAGAAATAATCCTAAGAAGAATGTTGGTTTCTTCCTTTTGAAAAAGCGCAAACATTGCATATAAAAAAGTGACGCTAAAACAACATAAAAAGCAATATTTAAACCTTTTCCATACATTTTATTCTGCTTAGACATTTTTCCATTATTTTCATCCTAAGTAATTGATTTACATTTGTTATATATGATGTGTTTTCATCATGTATTTCAGAAAAATCACGAAATAGGTTATTTTTCCATTAAAAATACATAATTTTGCTAAGACTAAAAATAAGTTTAATTTTACTATAGGATTAACATAACTTAGAGTCCTCAAGTTGCATCAACCGCCTAATTATTTTGAATTAAAGATATCATTTAAGCTTCAATATTAAAATGATTTTATTACTAAATAATTATGATGTGATCATAGATTGAATCCGAAAGAGATACTAAATATTGATTCAGTAATAATAATTATCTGCTTGTGCATCCCAGCCTTCAATATAAATACAGACAGTGACTAATGTTTGGTGTGTTGTTTAGCACATTGTGTATAAATCTGTTGTGATCACATTGGTTCACCCGATTAATAGAACACCAGCTGCAGCATCAGTTTGTAAGTTGTGCCACTTTATGCAGGAGTAAAATTATCAGCAACTTCTTGTAAACTATCTCCTAAAGCTCCACTTGTAAATACAGCATCGAGAAAATATAGTCATAATCATTGTCATTGCACCAAGATAGATACTTCACTACATTTGACAGCAGCGCCAGTAAGAATTAAGCTGAATCATCCAGCCAAGTCTGACATTCTTTGACGTTGCTACGTCGGCTTTTACTCCTGGTGAGGTAGCGGATATCTAAACCAATAATTTCCATCATTGTTGATCAGGACCTGATTGATGCTGCAAAATCTTAAATTCAATGAAATATCCTGATGAACTGTTCTTGTTCCACTAATATCAGCGATAATTCACGATGGCCATCGTGTTGAATTTGGGACCTTACCATCAAAACCGTCATGAAATTAGCAGTAATAACCGTGGCGGTTTTAAACTCAGTCTGTTTCAGCTCAGTATTATCATATAAATAATATAGCAATCAGTCTCAATTAGTATTCTTGTTTGGTAATTTGATTGCGTTCAATAGTCAAGGCCCAAGAGATTACTATCTGTAGCCATCCCTGAGTTATCAGTGCTAACTTGCTAGTTCATATCATGTTGTAATCAATAGGTTATCTGCAGCAGTAACATTAGTTCCATAGTGTCTACAGTAGTGTCTGACTGACTGTAAACCATGCAAATATTGTTCCTATTATTTATAAATGCAAATACTGCTGATTCTGATAAAACCTTTCGTTTTAAAGCTTTCTATAATTTTCTCCTTTTTATTTTTTTCTTATTTTTAATTTCTTCTTCGTCTAAATTCTAATTATTTATCAGATTTGTGAAATTGTTGTTAATTTCACGCCTCACTCCAAATATTTAGGATTGATAAAAATCTTCACCTTAATGCCAATGACTACTATTATTTTTGCTAATTTGGTTTGAAGTCTCCAAATGCCCTCTCCTTCAAATTACTTGTTAAAAGGATGCAGCCAGAGGGTTCTAGCTCCCTGGATTTTCTCCGTTTTCAGATTGTCGCATGGCATAAGTTGTTCCTTCTCCATCAATGATTACGAACTCCCAAGCACCTTCTGCATTTCGTGTTCTTGAAGGGGATATCAACTGTAGCAACAACATCGGATTGTATAACTGCTAGTTCCTACCATTGTTAGATAAAATGTATATACAATGTTAAGGACTCACATTAATTGTTCCATCAGCAAACAATCTCGCCATCAGCTGGAATGCATTGTTCATGTCTAGAGGACGTGAAGTGTACACCTTAATACCGCATAACGCAGTCATTTCCAGTAAACGTTATGTTTTAAATAATCTAGTAAGAGGGTGACGTCGATTGGTTTATCATAAAGGTGTAATCCAGCATTGTTGCTAACTCGTAACAGTAAAGGTAAAATTCTTCCAGCATAAAATATTGCAAAGAGTAGAAAGGTTAATATGGGCGGTAACAATAATTCCTAATCTTGTCGTACGAGATGGTTTTCCTGCTTTAGAAGCAGAAGATAATTTTCTCGGCGAGATTTGGTTGTCTATTCTTAACGCAATACGATACCCCTATCCTAATTCTAATAAACTGTAATAAAAGAAAGCCATTACCAAGGAGATTTTAACAGACATTTTTTAGTTTCTGAAGACAAACTTGTCTAAGAATTAAAAATGCCATCATCTCTAAGATAACAGCAACTAGCTACCATCGTATTCAGAAAGGCCTATAGTTTGCGTCACTAGCTTTCACTAGTTTGCTTTTACACTTGAATTATATTATATCATCATTTCTTTGTCAAGTCATTTTCTCAAAAATAATAAAATAATTTAAAAGAGCCAATAAAAGGCTCATATTTTCCTTATTATTGAATAAAATACTACAATAACCTTTAAATTCATCAGGTTTATCAATAACAGTGAATGTCCACACTGATCAAATTTAACAAATGTAGAATTTTTAATGGCTTCCACATTATTTCTAACCATTGATTCAGGAACAGTAAATCCATGACTTCCCCAAATATGTAAAGTTTCTGCTTCAATATCATCAATCGTATTATCGCCTTTTGAATATAATGTTGGTTCTTTACCCATATTAAGACTGACTAATCACCAAAAATCAACATCCACTAGATTTCTTTGCTTGATTGTTTCTTTGGCATAAGATTGAAATCTTCTTCATTTGGTTTGTTGATATTGTAAATCGTCATATTATAAATTGTTTTAATCAAATCAATATTTTCTGTTGATAAGCATTTAAGTAATGGCAAGACTTAGACGGATCTTTTGCATTTCTTCTCTTGGCTCATAAATTTCACCAATAATCATTTGATTGTTCTCGTCTTTTAAAAACTGGATACCCTTTATAAGAAGCTGAATCAAGTAAAATGAGTTTGTCTAATTTTTCTGGATACTTCGCAGCGAATTCCATCACTACGCCACCACCCAATGACCGTCCTAAAACATCAGCTTTATTAATATCTAGTTTTTCCATGAATAAATAGATATGCATCATGCAAGCTCTTGTAAAGTTGACTAGGTTTTCGTAGGTTGAATCACCAAAACCTCTTAAATCCATGGCATAAACATGGATATCTTCAGGCAATCTTTCAAATAATGGTTTAAAGTAAACCGAAGATGATGTGTTTCCATGTGAACAATATAAGGTTCTGATTACCTTTTTTCCTTGTTCTAGATAAGCATATGTTTCTTTATTAACTAATTCTACGTATTTCTTTTTCCATAATATTCATCTCTATATTTTAAACTTATTATTTTTAACTAAGAAAGAACCCGGTAATTAAACTTGTAAATATCATAGAGGGTTTTCATGCATCGATGCATGTCAACGCCAGGGTGTCATCCAATCTTGAGTTTTTAATATGTTTTGTTAGATATTCTTGATCTTTTCTTGGTGTTAAGAAATCTTCATCAGCTGTAATAATCATGGTTTCTAATTCCAAAGTATCTAATTCATCTCTCACATCAAAGCTTTCAGCATAACGTTAATCTTTCCATCGCATCTAAAAAGATTGGATCCGAGAAAAAAAATAGGTGTTAAGACTTTCTCTATTTTCATCCATTCTAATTTATTTTCATAATAACTTGGTGAATAAATAATTGGAATGGTGGTTTTATAATAAAGCCCCATCTCTTGTCTGACCAGCCTTAATCCAGCTTCTACCGATGTCTTTTAATAAAGTTGAGTATAAGCATTGGAATTGAATAAATTAAACGGTCAACCCTTGATTGATGTTTAATCGCAAATGCTAAAAGCAACCGCGCCACCATAAGAGATACCAACAACATTTATCTTATTAATTTTTAATTCATCTAATAAAATCTTTTAATAATTCTGTTTGGATATCTTGTTCGTAATTTTCAGTCATTTTATCAGATTGACCTTGATCCCAAAAATCCAACCCTTAAAACTTGAAAATGTTCACAACCAGATTCCATAAATGGACCATGATTTTTTGTACTCATCATGATACCATTCAAAATTAATAATTTTGGTTTGTCTGAATCTCCATCTAATTGGTAAAAAACATTTTTACCCTTAAACTTAAGACTACTCATATAAAAAACCAGCTTCTATGGCTTGTTTCTTAACTCATCTCTAAATTCAGGATGTGCGATAGAAATCAGTGCCTGTGCGTTCTCTAATATTTTACCTCTTAAACTTACAATACCATATTCCGTCACAACATAATCAACATCATTTCTTGATAACGATACAGCTGCGCCAGGTTTAAAGTTGGTACTATTTTTTGATATTTCTTCTGTTTCACCCGTTTTCTATTCTTTAAAGTCGCTGTTGAATATAAAGGAAATAAAAGATCGACCGTTTTTAGCGTTTTTGTGCACCAATAGCTGTATCAGCTTGGCCACCTGTGCCTGATACTTGCATGGTTCCAATTGATTCTGAACTATACTGTCAAGTTAAATCCTTCAATGGTTGAATTAATCGATACTTGATTATCATTCAATCCCATGACTGCGGGGTCATTCACATATAGACAGGTAAAATCATCACTGATGGGTTATTGTCTATATATTCATATAAAGCTTTTGAACCCATCGCAAAACAACAAGCATGTTTACCTTTATGCTAGTTTTTTTCTTTTACCAGTCACTGCCCGGCTTCAATTAAATCAATCATACCTGATGTAAACATTTTCAGTATGAATTCTAAATCTTTTTTATTCACCAATAGTTGCTTAACTGCATTAGAATACCCCCAATACCAAGTTGTAAGTTATCACCATCATGAATATGATCGGCAATTAATTTTCAATTTTTAAATCTTTTTCATTGGGTTCTATATTTGGTAACGTTGGTACTGGATAATCAACTTCTACCACATAATCAACTTATCCATTTAAATGTACTTCCATATCACCAGAGTTCTTGGAAAGTTTGGGTTTATTTCAAAAACAACGATATCAGCAGCTTCAACCATATCTTTCTCATAAACATTAGATGTTGATAATGACATAAATCCATGTTTATCAGGTGGGGTTGCGGCTGTGATAAAGATGTTTGGTTTTATAATCTAAGCGTCTTTTTCCTGCCAAATGAGTGGTTTGGAATAAACGAAATATTCCCGTGTTTACTGGCTCTTCTCAATGATTTTGTATAAAACCAACTATCACATAAAATGAATCTTTATAATCTCCATTTGTAAAAAATCTGCATCTGTAATCGGCAACCAATTGGTCACTGTGACATTTTTACTCTGTCGCCAATGGTGTGTAAGTCTTTCATAAAAACTTGTGGTTCATTTGCAGCCATACCGATAATGATTTCACAGATCTGATTTTACTGGGTCGAATATTTATCGATTGTAACAGTCTTTGCATGTTTTTCATCATATCCCTCGCTTCTTATTAGGTTGAAGGGAGAGAATGAACTCTCCCTTTGGCCTAAAAATATTTAATAATTATTCGTATTTTTACTTCAATTTCTTCAATTGTTTCAATAGCAACAATTTGATTGAACTAATTTCAAAATCTGTTTCACAACATCTGGTGTAGCGGGATTGTCACCTACATAATATTGTAATAATGACATACGACGATACCCCAACGTGTTTCCATAGAGAAATCAACTGTACCACCCATAGGGATGTCAATTGCGCCTTCTTCCATAGCTGCGATATAATTATCCCAGTTTAAAAAAACATCACCGCATTGCTTCAACTCTTTCAAGTCCTTCAACAAATACTGTAGCAGCAATGTATCAGCAATTGCAAATGAGTTGATCATATAAGCTGTTTTAGTTTCTTCATCTAGAATGTTGCAGCCATGATTGTTGCAGCGTAATCAGCAGCAGCGGCTTGACCTTCTTCAGAGAGCCATCAACCCATGCATTTGTGAAAATAGGTCTATCTTCAGGGTATTGTGCAGGATGCACATAAGTAGGGTCTGCATTAACATATGAAGCCAATACAGGAACTTCAAAACTTTGGTTCGCCATTTCATCTAAAGCAACAGCGAAGGTTGTTGGTTCATTGTACAAAATTAATACATCAACATCAACCGAATGATGCATCTGTAACAGCTGCCATTGTGTCCTAGAGATGCTGGAAATATATTCTATATTTGCTGCATCAATTCCTAAAACAGCCAATTCAGCTTCAACACCAGCTTTGAATTGAATTACCAACATCATCATTTGTGTATAATACACCAAATTGTTCCATCAGCGGGAAAGCTTCATCGTTATTTGTGCCATAAACACTTTGTGTTAAAGCACGAGCAGTCATGATTCTACCATCTGTTAAATAGATTGGTTTGAACAGCCATTACTGGATTTCCAACTGATTCTTCAAAGTACAATGCATTGATACCAGTTGCAGCATAAACCATTGGTACACCTTGATGTTGAATATAATCAACTGTAGCACCTACTGTAGGTGTCCCAAAATGATGACCAACTAGAAGCAAATACTTCGTCTTGTTCAGCTAATCATTTCAGTGAACAACACCTTTAGTTGCATCAAATTCATCGTTATATGTAATGAATTCGATATCTCTTCCATCAATTCCGCCAGCCACATTAACTGCTTCAAAATTCACAGCTTTGATTGCGTCATTAAATGAGTACACACCAACACTGCGAATGCACCTGTTACAGCTGCTGTGTTCCCCACTGTAATTGTTGTATCCGTAACACCTTGTGCGGTGGTTGGAGCAAAACGCCTCTGTTGTTTAGACCTCTGTTGTTTCAGCTGGATCGCAGTACAGCCAACTATACCCTACCGCAAAAGCGATAAGTGAAAATGCTAAAAATAATTTTTCATAATTCTCTCCTTTTTGTTAATTATTTTTTATATTATTTATAATAAACCAATTTAAAAGGTTATTACTATATTAACGCCTAAAATAGGCTTTAACTAATTGATCAATCACTTAATAGTTTTTGCAGTTCCCTCGGTTTTTACTCTACCGAGTTCTAATACATAAACATAATCAGCAATTTTCAAAAGTTTGATAGGCATTTGTTCAACAATTAAAATTGTGGTTCCCAAATCTCTAATTTGTTTAATTTTTCAAAGATATCTTTTTACAATTAAGGGCGCTAAACCTAAACTGGAGTTCATCTAATAATAATAAAGTTTGGGTCTTCCCATTAATGCCCGACCAATGGAAAGCATTTGTTATACTCAGATAAAGTAGAAGCTTGTTGTTTTCTTCTTTCTTTTAAAACTGAAATAAATCATAGACTTCTTTAAACATTTGTTTCTTCAATAATGATTTAAGAAACCTTTTGTCCGTCAATGGTTTCAGATTTTTAAAGAATAAGCGCCTACATTTAAGTTTTCTTCAACAGTCAAACCGCTTAATATCATCCGGCCCTCTGGTGATTGTGAAATACCTTTATTGGCCAAACAGGTGGGTTCTAAGTTCGTGACTTCTTCACCATTTAGATGATTTCACCTTCAGCCGCTTTCACCAAACCATTAATGGTTCCTAATGGTTGAAGTTTTACCAGCCCCATTTGCGCCTAATATAGCAACAATGTTTCCTCGCTTTACCTCTAGGTTAATGCCTTTGATAGCTCTAATTATACCCATAATCTACAACTAAATTCTTAACTTCTAACATTTTTCCATCATCAATCACCACCTAGAGTAGCTTCCTGAACAACTTTTGAGTTTTGAACTTGTTTAAGTACCCATTTCTAATTTTTCCAAAGGAAATGGCACAAACTGTATCACATATACTCATTACAAGGCCCATATCATGTTCAACTAAGAAAATTGTGACTTGATATTCATCTTTAATCTTTCTTATAAACTTAGCCAATTCTTTTGTTTCAGCGTCATTAAGTCCCGCTGCTGGTTCATCAAGAATAATCAATTTAGGATTTGACATTAATGTTCTTTTTAACTCAACTTTTTTTAATACCCCATAAGGCAGTCCAATCGAAATGCATAAGTATAAGGTGTTAAATCTAAAACCACCCAAAATCTTCATTGCTCTTTTAGTGAAAATAACTTCTTCTCTTTTGTTAATCTTGAATGAACACTATGTGTCCAAAGAAGTTATATATGCAGAATGTGCTGCAACCAAATTATCTAAGATATTTAATTCCCAAACTAACTCAACAGATTTTGAAACGTTCTTACAATGCCTTGCTTAATAATATTGTGTACTTTAACATCATTAAGATGTATGGTTTTTTATTTGCATTGTTAAGTACATATCACCACTGGTTGGCTTATAAAATCTTGTAATACAGTTAAATACAGTTGTTTTTCCCTGCACCGACAGGCCCAATCCGACCCAAATATCTCTCGCCTTTTAACATCAAAACTTAAATCATCGACAGCTTTTAACCCACCAAAATGCATGGATAGATTTCTTAAAGATAATGCAATGTCTTTTTCTAAGATGACTGTATCCTCGTGTTCTTTAAGCGCTTCTTCTAAATTTATTAATTTATTTGAATAATCTTTGATTTTGCTTGTTGCTTTTCTACGGTTTTTTCAGTTTTAATATTTAATTGCTTAATGTTTTCTTTATAAGTTTCTTTTATTTGATTAATTTTTTATCTTCTTTTTGTTTTCTAATCATTTTTGTTCTTCATAAACTTTTTATCTGCATCACTTGGATTAAGGTTTAAATATTTATCTTTAATTTCAGCAGTTTTTGTTTTACTGTGTTCTAATGCTGATAAATCTGCTTCTAGTTTTTTATTTATTTTCATCCTTAGCGCGTTTTAATCTTTGATTAATCACACGTTTTCAATAGACTTTATCTTTAACTTCTTGAATCTTCTCTGATATCTTTTCTTTTAAATAATCCGATTCAATACCGGCGAGTCTCGTAATTAGCAAGTTTGTGTTTTGTCCTTAATTTTATACGTTCTATTTTTTTATTGGATTTATTTTTCAACTCATCGATTTTAATTTCTAGTAATTGCTTTCTAAATTCTAATTTGGATTCATGATATTTAATTAAATAATCATAAATACTAGTTAAAAAATTATTCAGTATCGGTACCATAACGATATACCCTCCATTTATTGTAATATTTAGCGAATAATTTTTTTAACTTGTGATAGGTTGTATTAACAAGTCTAATTAATCCACCTTTATAGAACATAATTACTAAAACAATTAACAAACCATTAAACATAATAGTAATACCAGGATTTTCAACAAAGAATCCCCCAAAATTATTACGATTTTGCAAAACCACTAAGTCAAGTCCAAATATCAAAAATGTCCCTAATACGATTCCATAAATTGATCTCGAGCCTCCAACTATAACCGCAGCTAGAATCAATAAAGAAAAATTTAGTGTCCAATCTGTAGGTGTAACTATTCTGAAATAGGAACCATATAATACCCCAGCAAATAATGCATATACAGTTGAAATAATAAAGGCTAATAAACGAAATTTAAATATGCTAATACCCATAGCTTGAGCTGCAGAACTAGAATTTCTCATTGCTAGCAAAGCTCTTCCTGTAGGGCTTTTCATAATATTAAAAGTTATTGCCATTATAAAGAATAATAGAATTACTATGATAATAAAAATAGTATTATGGTCAAATTGAATAAACTCATTAAACAGAACTAAATTATTATCCACTAAAATTCCATCATCACCATTAGTTACCTGAGTCCAATTCTTAAATACTTCATTAATAATCTGTGAGATAGCAAGGGTTATAATTGCTAAATACATACCTTCAATTCTAAGCGAAATAAAACCGATAATTGTTCCTAGTACAATCGCAAATATAATTGTTATAAGAATAATCATAAATATTGATAAGCCTTGATCTACAGTAAAGTAAGCTAAGAAATAAGCTCCAGACCCAACAAAACCCGCAGTACCTAATGATGCTAATCCACCATAGCCTAAAAGAATAGAAAAACCTAGACCAATAATTATATAAATCATCGTTCTTCCGAAGCCTCTTAAAACAGTAATTGGAACTTCAACTCCTGCAAAACGCAGAATTTGTAATAAAAGCATTAACAATGAAATAATCACAAAACCAAAATAAGGATGTTTAATTATTGACATAGCTTTATTTTTAAATGTATTTTTTAAATGTTTTTCATATGTCATCATCTACACCTTCTTCTCGATGTTTTTGCCAAATAAGCCTTCAGGTTTCACTAAAACAATTGCTAAAATAACTGCATATAAAACAGCTACATTCCAATCACCTACAACCGAAACTAATAAACCTCTTAACGGCGGTATTAGTATACTTGAAATAAGTGGACCAGCAAAGGATGTAAAACTCCCCATTACAGCAGCAATAAATCCATTAATTTGCGTAGAAACCATTAATGCTGGTCCAACATTAGAAGGAGCCATAATAACAGCAGCTACACCGCCTAAAAATCCAGCAATACCCCAACTTAAAGCGGTAATTAATTTAGTATTAACACCCATCATTGAAGCAACTCTTTCATTCGAAGCAGTAGCTCTTACACCAAGACCCCATTTAGTAAATCTTAATAATGAAAATAAAAGCCCTAATAAACCTACAGTAATTAATAAAGTAAATAATGAATGTTTAGTAATAAATAAATCTCTTTGAATTATACCCATATTTCTTAAG